>CAJVYN010000073.1 GCA_913009355.1 uncultured bacterium
GTATTTGTCTGGTACAGGGGCGTTTGTGGGTGGAACCACCTTGTAAGTGCGAAATTTTCCGGACGGGGATTGAGCAAGTTCTATGCAGAAAACCTTCAACTTCCCGTTTGGGATACTTTCGCCCAGACCTGTGCCGGATTTCTTCTTTATCAGATAAAATCCGCCATAACCGACTACTCCCTCGAGGCCGCCGCCCCATACCTTGATAGTGCCGTCCGTGAAATTGCCCAGATACTTTATCACAGCAGTATCGGCAATCGGAGTAGCACTTGCAATCAGCGTCAGGAACAGACAAAGCCCCGCCGCTGCGCACACTATTCGTGTTCTCATCTTCTCTTCCTCCAAAAAGTTATCAAATTTCATCTCATCACAAAGCCCGGCTGACTGAGCAAAGAGGGGGATTCCGCGGAAACACCGACGGCCTGTGATACCGCAGCCGAGGTATTTTTACTCCTGTCGTCCCTCACCGTTGCCTGCCCTTTAGCCCCTATACTCCTTTGAGCTTTGCCTACTTTAACTATACATTCCCTATCTTAACACATGTGATTATTAAAGTAAAGATATTTTTTTCTGTATTCGTTATTGGTTGCCAAAAGTGGTGATTTTTGCTCAAAAACAGGAAATACGGCACAAAAAAAAGAGCTGTGAAGAATATTCACAGCTCTTTGTCATTGCGAGCGCAGCCCTCTGTCATTGCGAGCGCAGCGAAGCAATCTCGACTATGCGGAAACCTGAATACGCAAGCCTGTATATGTGAGAAGCTAACTCCTTAAATGTTATGTGTTTATAAAATACACAAAAAAATTTGATATTTTTTCAAAAAAACCCTTGCATTTGTTGAACTGTATGGTAAAATATACGTATAGTTAGATATGTATCTAACGATACAAAGGTTGATATTGACCAAATCGTAAAACGAGATACGAGATACGCTTCACGAGATACGAGATACGAAATACGCTTCACGAGATACGAGATACGAGCGCCTTCGCTAATCCCTATATGTTCACCGGCTGCAAAGACTTTAGTCCAAAGCTGGAGCCAGGCGGACAGTTAGTTTACCCTGGACAATAGTTATCCTCTTCACCCGCACTTTTTTATCATCAATCTCAAAAACCGGCTCAAACGGCTCATCATTCAGTAGTGACGCTGCTATCCGTGCCTGCAAATCCTCCGTATCGGAATCTATCCTGCCAAACCGCTCCAAATACATCTTCCGGGCTATCAGCCGAGCAAGAGGTGTAATATTCACAACGCCAACCCTCACCTTCACTACCCGCAGATTCAACAGGCCCTCTTCATCAAGGATAGGGGCTAACTCAACGGTAACAATAAATTCGACGCCGTCCACAGCCGTCGTTCCCATCAGCACGATACTGTTGGCTGCGAAAACTACCTTAGGCACCGAAAACATGATACCGTTGGACTGCCTCGGCCATTTAGACAGGGCGATTGCTTCGTTTATCCCCTTCTGAGAAACAGCCAGCTCGAACGGCTCCTGACGTTGTGCGCCGTTATAGAGATGAGGCAGTAATTCGTGTGTCAGATACGGACTGACCTGGCCCTGCTCACTGCCGGCGGGAGTAACCTTCAGCGGGTCATAACGAGCGGGCTTGTATAATAACAGTAAAACAAGAATAACAGGCACTGCCGCCAAACCAGCCAAAAGCCAATAGACTTTTTTGAACTTTGTTTTTTTGTGAACCTTCAAATCTGCACCGATATTCAATTTATATCTTGCTCGAAACCATTTATGCGATTATAGTGAAAAGTGTAAAGTAAAAATCAAAAAGAGAAAGGAAAATTAACTAATGCCAAGTCATTTTGCCGACCGTCTCTGCGATGCCGTAAAGAGTAAGAAAACATCTTTGGCCGTGGGGTTAGACCCTGTTTACAGCCGACTTCCCAGCAGCATTAAGGACCATCGTGATATGAACGACGAGTTTGACGCCGCTGCTGCGGTGGATGCAATTTTCGATTTCTGCACACAGGCAATGCGAATCATAGCGCCAATGGTACCCGCTGTGAAAATAAATATTGCCTTTTTTGAAAAGTATCTCTGGGAGGGTATCGAGACTTACTATGCGTTGATTTCCGAAGCTGATGATTTGGGTCTGGAAATAATCGGCGATGTAAAACGCGGCGATATAGACCATACCGCAAAACTCTACGCCGCCGCTCATCTGGAAAATCCACAACTCGTCGGCCTGGAGGATACGCTTGCTCCCGACGCCATTACCGTTAATGGCTTTGCAGGAGTCGAGGCAATCGAGCCATTTGCGGATATGGCTAACCAGCAGGGTAAAGGTATTTTCGTATGGGTGCGCTCGAGCAACGCCGGCGCCGCAGCAATTCAGGATTTTGCCGATGCCGACGGCCAAATGATGTATGAAAAAATCGCTGAAATCGTCGGTCAAATCGCCGGCGAAGCCGAACGAATCGGCAGCAGCGGCTACAGTAATGTCGGAATGGTAGTGGGCGGAACTGCGCCAAAGGTTACAACCGCTCTGCGTCAAAAGTATGACAAAGTATGGTTTCTCGTACCGGGCTACGGCTCACAGGGCGCTACCGCTGCCGATTGCGTCCGATTCTGCAAACCCGACGGCACAGGAGCACTGATTAACGCATCGCGCTCGATTATCTACGCTTACGAAAAGCCAAAATACAAAGAGCAATTCGGCGATGACTGGAAAAAATGTATTGAACAGGCGGTTATCGATGCGAAGGTGGACCTGGCAAATGCAATGCAGACGCTGATATAAACATGCTTTTTTACCGCCGAGAACGCGGAGACCGCTGAGATGACAGAAAAAGAGATGTTGAACCGGGTTGCGGATAGCATTATCGGTTCAGCCATTGAAGTGCACCGTGCTTTGGGCCCTGGCTTGTTGGAATCCGCCTATGAAAAATGCCTTGCTTTTGAACTTACCGAACGAGGCCTGAAGATAGAACAACAAAAACCCTTGCCGGTGGTATATCGAGATGTCAAGTTGGATTGTGGCTACCGCTTAGATATGCTCATTGAAGAAGTGGTTATTGTCGAACTTAAAGTTGTCGATAGCTTGGCGCCTATTCACAAGGCTCAACTGCTTTCCTATCTGAGACTTTCCGGCTGCAAGGTGGGCTTATTGATTAACTTCAATGTCAAAATCCTAAAAGACGGTGTTGTTCGTGTTGTAAATAATTTTCCTGATTCTACGCATATTTCGCCGTAATAAACCCAAAGAATAATAATAATATAAAAAATCTCTGCGTTCTCTGCGGGCTCAGCGGTAAATATAATGAAAAAAGGATCTTTCGCCGGCAAAAAAGTTTTAGTTATGGGCTTAGGACGATTCGGCGGCGGGGTTGATGTCGCTAAATTCGCCTGTAACTGTGGCGCAAAGGTAATAATAACAGACCTGGCTTCAGTTGAGTCGCTGAGTGACTCAATCAAACAGCTCGAAGGATTTCCCGACATTGAATATCATCTCGGCTCACACTGCGCAGCCGATTTTGAACGGGCTGATATTATCGTAGCCAATCCCGCAGTGCCGGGCGATAATGAATTTCTCAAACTCGCCGAGCATCTCAATAAATTCATCACGTCCCAGATAAACATCTTCTTTGAACTGTGCCCTGCGACAGTAATCGGGGTAACGGGAACCAACGGCAAAAGCACAACCGCAGCCCTGACCGCTCATCTGCTCAGAAATACGAGCCGCAGAGCCGTTTGGCTCAGCGGTAATATCGGCAACGAGCCGTTACTGGCCACGATAGACCAAATCAGCTCCGATGATTTGGTTGTGCTGGAACTGTCGAGCTTTCAGCTCGAACAACTGGGGCAAATTAAAAAAGCACCGAGAGTCGCCCTGTTGACAAACCTTACGCCAAACCATCTCGACCGTCACGGCTCATTTGCTGATTACTGTACCGCTAAGGAGAATATATTCAAGTTCCAGGAGCTAAACGCCCCCCCCTATCTTCCTGCTGTTTCCATCTTCAATGCCGAAGATGAAATTGCCAACGAGTGGTTTGAAAAATACAGGAAAGAGCCCGGCCGAATTTGCATCAAATTTTCAACTGACGATGTAAGCGGAGAAATTCGACAGCAATTTGGCCTGCCCGGCCGGGCCAATCTTTCAAACCTGGCCGCTGCAATTGCCATCGCCAAATATTTTGGCGTAACGGACGAACAGGTAAAGACTCACCTGCCGGAATTCAAACCATTGCCCCATCGGCTCGAACTTATCGCAGAGATAAACGGGATAAAGTGGTACAACGATTCGATATCTACTACGCCGGAAAGTGCGATTGCTGCGCTGGAGGCATTCGAACAGCCGCCAATTATCATTGCCGGCGGATATGATAAGGGACTTTTGTTTGACGAACTGGGTGAAAAAATAGCCCGAAAAACCAAAGCAGCTATCCTGATAGGCCAAACCGCTGAAAAAATCGCAGAGGCGATTGAACAAAAAAGATTAACCGCCGAGAACGCAGAGAGCGCAAAGAAAAAAAATAAAGTTGAAGTTGTTGAGTCGTTAGGCAAAGCGGTGGATTTAGCCAGCCGGCTTGCGGTTAGCGGCGATGTGGTTTTGCTAAGTCCCGGCTGTGCAAGTTATGATATGTTTGACAATTTCGGCCACCGCGGCCGAGAATTTTGCAGACTCGTTAAAGAAATCAGACACGGATTTACACAGATTAACACTGATTAAAAGACTTCGCCATGAAAACGCACAAACAGGCCGAGCAAATTTATCCTGAGCACTGTCGAAGGAACCAGCCCGGCCTGTTGATCTCGAATTCAGTAATATATGTCAAGATTATTGCTCAGACTTGAGCTCTCTCAACAATTGTTCACACAAATCCAACGACTGGTCAATTCGCTCGATATAGTAATCTGCAAAAGGGCCTTTGTTGCCAAATTCCTCTGTCAGTACTTGGTGAAACCTTTCATCACGATTAAATTGGTAATTTTGCTTGAACAGTTGATCGATTAAATCCTGACTCGCAATTTCGGCATATATTATCAGGGCACAAAGTTCGTCAATCCTTCGAGCTAATTGTCTGCACAAATTCCGCTGTTTTTTCGTCCTGCTTGATGCAGTCTTTTTGTCCAAATCCAGAACATTCTTCTGGGCTTGCTGCACACAACGTTTTACAAACCTGATAACACCTCTGATTTCCAGAGCTTCCATTTCCCGGCGAGCTATGTTTAAGTCTCGCTGGATTCCAGTTAGGAGCATAGCAGGCGTCATATCCTGCTCAGGATTATCCCAGGGTAGCTGCTCGAACCATTCGCAATATGCAACAAAGCCCGGCAGACAATGTTCGGCGTAAGAGAAATCAAGCTCTGTGTGCCTGCCTACGTCGCGTATTTCCTCGGCATATTCTTCCATCTGCTTGCAAACATGAACAATCTCATTGATCCACGCTACATCCTTGATCTTCCCGAGCCAGTTACTGAACTGGTCCGAATATTCCAGGAATATTTGAATACCTATCTGATCACTACGCCCCCCAGGTTTCCGTCCGGCAATGTCAGCAAATATTCTATCTCGACGTTCAGGATGCAATTCTGTTTCGGCCAGCCAACCTAAATTTTGCCAGAATTCGCTTAACAGGTCCGCGTAAAATTCTATCTTTTCAGTGTCCTTTTCTTCTACGGCCAATAGAAGTTTTTTCATGTATTCATCATGCGACTGTTCTACTCTTTCCACTAATTCAGCCCATGCAACGCTTGTTCCATCGATTGAGCCTGTATAATGGTTTAACCCTATCATTACTGCAATAATTATCACCGCCGCGGCGGCGAATTTTGTAATTTTACTCTTCATAATCGTTCTCCAGATATTCGGCTGTGGGATAGCCGATTTTTTGGTTTTTGACTGTTCAAATGTTTCGAGGACATCATCGAGGACGACTTTGTCCATCTCGGTATTGGTGTCAATCTTTATGTTCTTAATTAACTTTTTTATGTTTTCTGTCGGCCTCATTTTGTCACCTCACTATCTAAAATTGACCGCAGTTTATCCAATCCGTAGCGATACCTGCTCTGGATTGTATTTATCGAAACACCCTGTAATTCGGCAATTGCCTTAAATTTCATCCCGCCCTGGATGTGCAGGGATACTGCCTCTCGCTGCTCGTATGGAAGCTGGGCCATCGCATTATTCAATCGTCTCAACTGCTCGCTGTAAATAATCCATTGTTCCGGCCTCTTCGAACTCGATACGGCTGATTCAGTTCCATTTGGGTTGGCAGTTTCCGCCGGAAGGCGTCCCCAAGCGGACTGACGCTGCATTGCACGGTTCCAATTGCGTGCACGATTTGCAACGCAGGTTGCCAGATAGCTTTTCAGATTGCCGGCAAGTTTAATTTTCTCCGCTGATTGTGCGAAAGATACGAAACAATCCTGAACAACATCCTCGGCAACGCTTGTCTCATTCAAAAGAGCGGCTGCCAATCTTAGCAGATTATCTTTGTACTTTTTATAGATACGAGCCAGGGCATCGGCACTGCCATGCTTAAATCTCCATATAAGCAGCTTGTCTTCTATTATCTATCTCCCGCTATCTCCTGCACGCCTTATCCTGGAACGAACGTTCGCTACTTATAATACAATTGAGCAGGCCGTTTTAGTCTAATAAAATCAGTTTTTCCACCGGTATTTACCCTAAACCGGTATTTACCCTAAATCAGCAGTTAGTTATAGGAACATAGCCGTCAAAAAACCAAAAATTTGCAAAAAAGCTAATCGGCTCATTATCATCCTAAACCCAAAATGGACTAATCGGCCTTACCAATTCACCCAGCAGCGATTTTTCCGGCAATTCTTCGTAAAGTAGCATGTCAAACTTGTCGATTTGCAAACAACGAAAGTAAAGAATTTTTGGGGTATTAAAATGAACGAAAATAACGAGCGAAGAAGAGAACAGAGACTCCGTTATCACTGGCCGGTCTGGTTCGCCGAGGACTTCAACGAAACACTTTCGCAGGGCCAAATGGTTGACGTTTCCAGCGGAGGAGCTGCATTCACCTGCCACGCTGACGAAAACTGTCCGTATCCAGGCCAACAGGTAACCGCTCGCTTTAGTGTCCCCTGCTTTGGCCCGGAGGGATCCTTCGATATGGCAAGTTTTACCCGCTCAGGCTCTATCTGCCGGGTTGATAATGTAAACAGGTTCCTGCGTCGTGTTGCAGTTCAGTTCGCCAATCCGCTGCCTTTCAAGCCCGGCGAACAGGCCGACAGCGAATCCGATGCACAGCAAAAGCTCAAAGCCGTAACGATATAACCCCTGCAAACAGGGACAAAACCAGTATATCATTCCTGCACAAGCTCCGAATCCATCTTTTTTCTCTTATTGCTGCTTCTTCTCTGCGCCCTCGGCGTGCTCTGCGGTTAATTTCTCCACTTTTTACTTTTGCCTTTTTACTTCTTACTTCTTAACATACTGCTATGCTGGAAAAAGGGCTTATCCAGATTTATACCGGAGATGGCAAGGGCAAAACCACCGCTGCATTCGGCTTGGCTCTGCGTGCAGCCGGCCAGGGCAATAAGGTGCTGATTTATCAATTCTTAAAGCCACCGTCGCTTGATATTGGCGAGCGTTTCGCCCTGCAATTAGGTGCGGTCAGAATAAAGGTCGAAGCACTTGATATACACTGGGATATGTCCAAATCCTTCGCAGACACAGAAAAAGTCGCTCAGATTCAGGCCGCAATCAGTGAATCGCTTGAAAAAATCGCCGCAACCGGCGAGAAAAGATTTTACGATCTTTTAATACTCGATGAGATTGTATTTTGCCTCTCAAAAGGTTTGGCTAAATTAGAAGATATTAAAAACATTATTGACAGAAAAGACCCTGCCGTCGAGGTTGTTCTAACCGGCCGGGGTGCAACGCAAAAGCTGATAGCACTGGCGGATTTAGTAACAGAAATGAAGAATATCAAGCACCCCTTCGATAAGGGGATGACTGCAAGGCGCGGTATCGAGTTTTAGTTCCAACCGGTCGGGAATGGTAAGACTTGTAAATGCAAGTATTTATCATAGGAAAGACCGCACAGCAAAGAATCGGTGAAAATAATGTTGACTATACGGCGGGATTGGGCTATCATAATCAACGTTAAATTGTGATTCGAAACTTAATCATCAACCTAACGAAAGGTATCAAAATGTCAACACAAAAGAAACATTCAGAACCTCGTCGTCAGGGTACTGCTGCATCGATGAGCCGGCGGGAAATGCTGGCCGGTATGGCTGGGGCGGCAGCGGCCACAATTGCTGCGATGGCTGTGCCGGGCACCGCATCCGCTGAGCTTAAGCGGGTCGTCAAAAACGGCCGTATCAACCATTCGGTCTGCAAATGGCCCTACCGCAAACTAAAGCTTGACCAACTGTGTGAGGCCGCTGTCAAGCTCGGCATCAAATCCGTCGAATTACTTAAGCCGAAGGAACTGCCGACACTAAAAAAATACGGCCTGGTTTGCGCAATGGTCAACAGCCACAGCTACCAGCGCGGCGTAAGCAACAAGGACTATCACCCTGAATGCCTGGCCTATATTCGCAAGAGCATCGACGCCGCAGCCGAACACAAATTCCCGAATGTAATCACTTTCTCCGGCTTCCGTTATGATACACCCGATGATGTCGGACTTGAAAACGCAGTTACTGCAATCAAACAGGTCATCGGACATGCCGAAGAGAAAAAGGTCAACATCTGCATCGAAATCCTTAACAGCAAGGTTGACCACAAAGGCTATATGTTCGACCATATGAGCTGGGGCGTGGAACTGTGCAAAAAAATCGGCTCCGAACGGATGAAAATTCTTTATGATATCTACCATGCCCAGATAATGGAAGGCGATATAATTCGCACGCTTCGCGACAACCAGGAATACATCGGCCACTACCACACAGGCGGCAACCCGGGCCGGCATGAAATCGACGACACACAGGAATTGTACTACCCGGCCATTATGCGAGCAATCGTCGAGACCGGCTTCAACGACTATGTCGCACAGGAATTTATCCCCACCGGCGACCCGCTGACGTCTCTGGCTGAGGCGATACAAATTTGTGATGTGTAATGGCCACTGACCCAACCGTTGCTGTGATTATTTGTGCCGCGGGGGCCGGCAGCCGATTCGGCGGTAAAAGGAAAAAGCCGTTCGTCGATGTAGCCGGCAGAGCAGTTTTTATGCGAAGTGTCGAGCTTTTCTCCAGCAGGGACGATGTAAAACAGATTCTGTTGGCTATCGGGCCTGAGGACGAAGAGTTGGTAGATGTCAAATGGGGGCCTAACCTGAAGTTTTTTAATGTAAAAACCTTCTTTGGCGGCGCCGAGCGTTTTAACACTGTTGAAAAGGGGCTGGAACTTGTCAAGGATGGAATCGATCTTATCGCCGTTCACGACGCTGTGCGATGCTGCGTTAGGGGTAAATGGGTTGATGATTGTTTGGCCGCCGCTGCTAAAACCGGCGCAGCCATATTAGCGTGCCCGGTTACGGCAACTATAAAAGAGGTGAAGGATAATACGATAACACAAACCATCGACCGGGCCGGCCTGTACGAGGCCCAAACGCCGCAGGTATTCAAAGCTGAACTGCTCAAAGAAGCATATCGTAACCTTAAGAATCTGGATAAGAACAAAATCAGCGATGATGCTCAATTAGTCGAAGCTCTGGGACAAAAAGTATCAATTGTCGAGACGGACTCTTCGAATATCAAAATTACCCAACAAAACGATATTGCAATTGCAGAAGCAATCCTCAAGACCCAGCATAAACCTGCACCCAAAGGCCCTACAGGTCCTTACATCGAAGCACAATGGTAGAATAATTGATTATTGATAATTGATTATTGCAAAAGAAAATATCTTAACCGCCGAGAACGCAGAGGCCGCTGAGTTAATTGATTATTGAATAAAGAATAGTATTCCGGATTTTAAAAATCTTGAATTTTAGAAAATTAGGGAAATTTAACCACGGATTTCGCAGCTTACACGGATTTGGGAGCTGAAAATGGGGGTCGAAAGTTGGTTTGTAGGGGTTGGGCGAAATAGGCAAGGCGAAAACGGGCAGAAACGAGCAAAAACGAGCGAAAATAATCGAAAAATAGAGAGAGACGGTTGAAAATACTCGAAAATGTGTAAAAAAGTGAGTGCGTTTTGAGTAAAAATTGGGGTATTTTTGACAGGATTGACAGGATTAACACAGGTTTTTTTTAGGCACGAAAAAACTCAAAAGGCATAAAAAGAGCTAATTTTTTAGACGCTGATTGCGCAGCAAAGATGGTTTACAATGCGATAATGTAAGTTTGATATGCCTTTTTGCAGCGTGAGGAATCACGATGTAAACTTGATTTGTCTTTCTGCAGAGCCACGAGCGACAATGTAAGCATGATATGTCGCATATGAGGCGTGAGATCGGAAGAGCGTCGTGTAGGGAAAGAGTGTAGATCTCGGTGGTCGCCGTATCATTAAAAAAAAAAAAGAAGAGAAAAAGAAAGGCTATATACTGAAGGAGTGGAACGTAGCGAGAAGAGTAGAGTGTATAGTG
>CAJVYN010000074.1 GCA_913009355.1 uncultured bacterium
CTCCCCCCAGCACAGGGGTGGGTAAAACAGAATATCCAATATCGAATAAGGAATTTCGAATTACGAAGTGAGTATTGCGCCGCCGTGCCGGCGACGGTGAAAAATATAACCCCCGGAATAAACCCCCAGGATAAACCTGGGGGCTAAATGAGATGGAAACGCTTCGCAAAGTAATTTTAATAGATTCCTCGACTCGGCCTTCGGTCTCGCTCGGAATGACACATTCGTATTGTGTATTTCGTATTACGATGACGTTGCCGTGGTGGTGCGATTGTTGAATAAAAGACAGGCCGTCGGCACGACGGCCGCTAAACAAATAAGAAAAACCCCGACCACAGGTGTCGGGGCTAAATATAAAGATAAAACCCCACCGAAGATAAACCACGCCGAAGAAAAACCCCGACCACAGGTGTCGGGGCTAAACATAAAGATAAAACCCCCGAATAAATTCGGGGGCTAAATATTTTGGGATTGCCACGGCCTTCAGCCTTGCAATGACGGAGGGAATATCCAATATCGAACAAGGAATGTCGAAGTTAACCCCGCTTCATAGCGTCAATGAAGCATTTGACATTGTTGGCCCATTTTTGAGCCTCCAGCAGGTCAATCTTGTCGGCTTTTACCAGCCTTGCCAGATGACTTTCCATCGTTATCATTTTTTCATCCGGCCTGTCTCGAGTCTTTGTTTGCAGTTGTGAATACATTTGCTCCGTCTTGCTAAATTGAAATCTAAAATAGTGCGGATATTTCTGCTGAGCACAGTGTTTATTGCTCTAATTGTGGTTTTTCATATAATATCTCACGAAAACAGCTTTGCTCAAATCTATGCCAACTGAGACAATCTGGCCCTCTATCATATAAATAACGTCCTCAGCTATATTGGTAGCGTAGTCTGCTATCCGCTCCAGATGACGAGAAACTGAAAGCACACTATACCAACACCACACATCCTTCAATACTGCCACAAAATCTGTGAATGGTTACCAATAAAGCAATGGTTACAAAAAATTTTTAAACGATTATTTTGGAAAAAAGGAATTTATATGAACTTTTGGCTGATATTAAGCGTAGATTTTGCTATTGCATTTGTTTTTCTGGGCTTAAAAAGCCTATGTGAGTACAGTATTAAACAATGAAATTGATACATGGAAAATTCTATAAACGCTGTTTGATTTCCCTGACTGCCATTGCACTTATGATCAGCAGCATACCGGGGAAGATACTGTGTATTGACAAAGATGACTATGTTGCCATAGAAGCTGCAAACAGCGATTGCTGTGATAATCTCGATGTCACTGTTTCCAGAAAAGTCTCAAAAACCTTTCCCCAAAAGGCGTTCTCATCGGGTAAGAACAATTTCAGCCCATGCGAAGATATACCCATTTCCATTGGGTTCGTGGGGATTTTCAAGAAGCTTAACCGAGTAAATCCTACATCCATGGTCTCCAATCCAATTATTCCCATAACTATCAACAGTTCCATTTTTCCTGAATATAAATATCAGTCGGCTTTAGAGCTGGTTACTATAGCCAATCCCTCCCTTACCTCTCTTCGCACAATTATCATCCTGACATAATCTCAAAATAGCATCTTTTTTGTTTCCTTGCGTTGAATTCATGCTTGTTGTGGTTTTTGCGTCCCCTACGGTCGGAATCCTTCAAGCGGAATCTAAATCAGTGAGTTCACTATTTTGGGATTTATATTATGCTTACAAAATTTTGGACGTTTTCAGCCATTCTTTCAGTAATTGCTATTTCCGGCTGTATGGATTATGACAACGATACCTCATGGTCAGAGCCTCGTCCGTTGGGGCAGGATTTCAGCACCTTTCAGCCGCCCCAAAAACCGCCAACAACTGTGCAATATGCTCATGAGGTTGCCGAGCCGAATGGCGTTATCACTTTGCGCCAAGTATTAGCTCTTGCCTTGGTACACAATCCGGAACTAAGGGCATTTTCGTGGGAGGTTCGTGCTTCAGAAGCGAGGGGGTTGCAAGCGAGTCTTTTACCTAATCCAGAAATTGAAGTTGAAGTGGAGGAAGTTGGTGGAACGGGCGAACGAAGCGGTTTCGATGGAGCGCAAACCACAATCCAGCTCGGTCAGCTGATTGAGCTGGCTGGGAAACCGTCCAAGCGAAAAAGGGTTGCGTTACTTGAAAGCAAATTGGCCGGGTGGGACTACGAAGCTAAACGGCTGGACGTGCTTACTGAGGTGACGCATGCTTTTGTGAAGCTTCTTGCGACCCAGGAAAGGCTAACACTGGCTGATGAATTAGTCCAATTATCTGAACAAATCTTGAACACCGTTACGCAGCGAGTCGAGGCGGGAAAAGATTCACCAGTGGAGAAGACCAAGGCGAAAGTGGCTCTGGCGAGTGCTCGAATTGAACAAAAACAAGCCCATCAACGTCTGGTTTCTACTCGTAAACAATTGGCGGCCATTTGGGGAAGCATATCACCTGTTTTCGAGGGGGCGTCCGGTCAGTTGGACGTTACATTTCCTATCCCGTCTGAAAGCGAGCTAATGAGTTTGTTGGCACAAAATCCGGATTTGGCTCGCTGGGCTGTCGAGATGGAAAGGCGGAGGGCTGCTCTGGAATTGGAAAAAGCCAACGCAATTACTGACCCAACAATCTTCGGCGGAACGCAGCGATTCAAAGAGACCGATGATACAGCTGTTGTTTTCGGTTTATCAATTCCGGTGCCTGTATTTAACCGAAATCAAGGAAACATACTTGAAGCCAGGTACAATCTCGCCAAGGCACGGGGGCAGCAAAGGGCAGTTGAAGCCAATTTATACGCGGTCCTGGCTGATGCGTATCAAGCTCTTTCCAGTGCGTTTATCGAAGCAACAGACCTTAAGAACGAAGTTCTGCCGGGAGCTCAGAGTGCGTTCGACACTGCGAGGCAAGGATATCGCGAAGGTAAATTTGATTACCTGATGGTACTGGATGCCCAGCGAACCTTCTTTTATGCCAAGGCCAGATATATTGAGTCTTTAGCAGCCTACCATAGAGCCAGGGCTGATGTGGAACGCTTAATCGGACAAAGGATTGACACAGTAAAAACTATTCAGGAAAAACAGGTAAAAGGGCCAAAGCAATGAAAAACAAACCGATTTTGATAAAGGCCGGTATTCTTCTGGCAGCAATAGCCTTTGGAATAGTGGTTGGACGGACATCCAGTTCGAGAAACCATTCCACGAATCAAACTCCGTCGGAACACGAAGCTTACAATAAAGAAAATGAACATGACGGGGAGGACGTTGTTCGATTAAGTGAAGCACAATTGAAGGAGTTCGGTATTGAGGTTGGTGTGGCTGGGCCTGGAAAGCTTCGAGTACATATAACTCTGCCGGGTGAGATTAGAGTCAACGAAGACAAATCGGCTCATGTTGTTCCCCGTGTGTCCGGCACTGTATACGAGGTCAAAAAGAAATTAGGCGATCCTGTTCGCAAAGGGGAACTTTTAGCAGTAATAGAAAGTCGTGAACTTGCCAATGCCAAGGCTACGTACTTGGCCGGCCTTGAGCGCTCAGCATTGGCCCAAGCCAATTCTACCCGGGAGGAAAAACTTTGGGAAAAAAAGATTTCCTCAGAGCAGGAGTATCTTAATACTAAACAGGCTTTCGCTGAAGCTCAAATTGAATTGCACAGTGCCGAGCAGAAACTCTATGCTCTTGGCTTTACAAAGGAGTATCTGAAAAAACTACCAACTCTGCCGGGCGGATCGTTCACTCGGTATGAAATTGTCGCTCCTTTTGACGGGACTATTATCTACAAACACATCACCGTAGGAGAAGTGGTTGGCAGTGAATCTGAAATCTTTATCATCTCTGACCTAAGCACAGTCTGGGTAGATCTTAGTGTCTATCAGAAGGATTTGGCTTACATTCAAAAAGGGCAAACTGCTGTAATTGCCGCAAGGCACGGAGTTCCAGGAATTAAAGGTGAGATTTTCTATGTAGGCCGAACCGTTGGAGAAGATACACGTACAGCTCTTGCACGAATTGTAATACCAAACCATCAAGAGCAGTACCGTCCTGGAATTTTTGTTACCGCTAATGTCACTGTTGATGAAATTGATGTCCCGCTATTAGTCCCAAAGTCGTCGCTTCAAACTGTTGAAGGCAAGACTTGTGTATTCATCCAGGATGATGATGGTTTTGAACCACAACCCATCTTCATTGGGCGATCCAACAAGACTCATGTGGAGGTCATCTCCGGCCTTTCTCCCGGACAGCGATATGTGACAAAAGGTGCTTTTACCCTGAAAGCCCAATTGTCAAAAAGTTCTTTTGGTGATGGAAATGGCCACTAAGGAAATATGGATATGATAGAAAAAACTATTGGATTTGCGACGAAAAATCGCCTTTTGGTGTTGGCTTTAGGCCTGCTGGTAATGATAGCCGGCTACGTAAGTTATCGAGGACTACCAATTGACGCGTTTCCTGATGTTTCTCCTAACCTGGTCCAGGTGTTTACTGAAACTGAAGGGTTGGCCCCTGAGGAAGTCGAAAAATATGTGACTTATCCTATTGAGACCGCCATGAACGGATTACCGGGAATTAAGAACATCAGGTCTATCTCCAATTTCGGTTTGTCAGTGGTCAATATATACTTTGAAGATGGGATGGATATCTATTTTTGTCGCCAGGTTGTTAATGAAAGGCTTCAGGAAGCCCGTGAGCAGATTCCCGAAGGATTTGGTGAGCCGGCGATGGGACCGATTTCTACTGGTATGGGATTGATACTCTTTTACTATCTTGAAGATGAGACGGGAAATCGCAGTTTGGAAGAGCTGCGTACTATTCAGGACTGGGTCGTTAAATTCAACCTGCAAACCGTTCCCGGTGTTACAGAAATACTGAGTATCGGCGGTTATGAAAAACAATTCCATGTGGTAGTACGTCCAGATGAACTATTGAGATATGATGTAACGCTTTCTGAGGTTATCGAAAAAATCAAGGCAAACAACCTCAATGTAGGTGCTCAGTTCATTGAAAAAAATACTGAGGAGTTTATCATCCGTTCCGTAGGACTTGCCACTGCCATAGAGGACCTTGATGATATTGTCATAAAAACTAATGACGGAACACCTGTCTTTCTTAAACAAATCGCAGATATTAAAATAGGTGGTGCTATCCGCCGCGGGCTTCAAACCCATAATGGAGTTGAGGAGGTTGTTGCCGGCATGGTGATTAAACTCTTCGGCACAAATACTTCTTCGGTGATTGACCGCGTCGAGGAAAAAATGAAGGAAATAAACAAAATTCTGCCGGAAGGTATTAAGCTGGTGCCATACTATGAGCAGAAGAGCCTGGTACAGGCCTGTGTATCGACAGTAACTAATGCGTTGCTGCAGGGTATTGTTTTGGTTGTCATCGTTTTGCTGGTTTTCATGGGCGGTTTTCGACCAAGTGTGGTTGTGGTGCTTTCCATTCCATTCTCAGTACTGTTTGCGATGTTGGGAATGAAATACCTCGGGATTTCAGCTAACCTAATGTCCTTTGGCGGCCTGGCTATCGCAATAGGCATGATGGTAGATGGAACTATCGTAATAGTAGAAAACGTTGACAGAATGCTTCATGAAGCAGACCCTGCTGAATCCCGTTTACATGTCGTGATGCGTGCCTGCACCGAAGTTGGACGTCCTATCGTGTTTGCGATTATAACTATTATCGTTGTCTTTATACCTTTGTTTACTTTACAGGGCGTTGAAGGGAAAATGTTTCGTCCATTGGCTTACACTGTTGCTCTGGCAATGTTAGGCTCACTTATTTTTGCGATTCTGTTGGCGCCAATATTATCCGCTATTTTGATGAGACGATCTAAGAAAGCAAATCCAAATAAAGACAAATCTACGAACCTTGTAATCCGATGTGTATTATTAGTTTACCAACCGGTCGTCCAATTATTTGTCAAACGGCGAATCATTGCCATATGGCTGGTTGTCACCCTGGTCTTAATAGGTGCCCTTGTTTTCCCCATGCTTGGCTCCGAATTTACTCCGACCCTTCAGGAAGGCACTATGGTTTTACGTTTAACCATGGCTCCATCTATATCCCTAAATGAGAGCGAGCGTATCACAATGCTGGTAGAAAAACGTTTAATGAAAGTGCCGGAAATCATTGAGGTCGTCAGCCGTATTGGACGAGGAGAGGTAGGCGCGCACACTGATCCAGTTAACAATGCGGAAATGTACCTCATTCTTAAGCCAAAAGACCAATGGCGAACAGCCAAAACGCAGGAAGAACTACAGGAAGTAATCCGTGAACAGTTGGGGGAAGTCCCAGGAGTTTTGACAAATTTCACTCAGCCAATCGCTATGACAATAGATGAACTCCTTGAGGGTGTCCGTGCCGAATTAGCCATTAAGATATTTGGAGATGACTTAGATAGTTTGAAAGCCAAGGCTGATGAAGTAGCTTTGGTTGTTAATAAGATTCGCGGAGCTGCCGATGTTCAGCCGGACCAGATTAGCGGTACTCCGCAGTTGCTGATCAAGATTGATCGACAGGAAATAGCCCGTCATGGTATTAACGTGACAGATGTCCAGGAAGTAATTAGGGCAGCTGTTGGCGGAGAAGTGGCCGGCCAGGTTTTTGAAGGTATTCGTCGTTTTGATATTTATGTAAGATTCGCTCCTGACTTTAGAAGTACAGTTGAAGCGGTAGGACAAATTCTTATAACGACTCCGGATGGCGCCAAGATACCTCTTGTCGAATTGACAAGTATCAAAGAGATTGTTGGGCCTCGTCAGATTACTCGTGAAAAGAACCAACGTTTTATTACTGTTCAGTGCAATGTAATAGGTCGGGATATTGGTTCTTTTGTTAAAGAAGCTCAAAAAGCTATTGATGAAAATGTAAAACTCCCTGAAGGATATTTTGTAACATGGGGCGGACAGTTCAGACTTCAACAGGAAGCTAATAAACGTCTGATGATCGTAGTACCTATTACTTTATTGATTATTTTCTTCTTACTCTTTTCCAGCTTTAATTCTTTGAAGAATTCTGTGCTGATACTTCTCAATATTCCGCTTGCATTGGTGGGAGGTGTTGTTGGTTTATGGCTGACGGGGCAAAACTTATCTGTGCCGGCTTCGGTAGGTTTCATTGCGTTATTCGGTATTGCCCTGGAAAATGGCATGGTTCTCGTGACCTATCTTAATCAGCTGCTTCTCGATGGTGTTCCGCTGGATGAGGCTTGTGTCCGAGGAGCATGCTTGCGCTTGAGGCCCGTCCTTATGACTGCTGCAACTACTGCTCTGGGGCTTATACCACTGCTTCTATCTTCAGGTACAGGCAGTGAAGTGCAGCGGCCATTGGCAACTGTCGTTATTGGTGGTCTTGTGACTTCCACAGTTCTCACATTGCTGGTAATTCCAGCCTTGTACAAATGGTTTGCAATCCCTGTTAACTCTGAGATAAATTTACAAAATTAAAACTTATAAGGAGTCTGATTATGAAAATGATTTTAGCATTTATCAAGCACCGTAAATTCGATGATGTAATGTTAGCCCTTCATAAAATCGAAGGGTTATCCGGGGCAAGTTCCTCGAATATTCAAGGTTTCGGCAGTGACTGTTCAAGACACGGCTCGGAAGAAGAACCTGAAATTTCGATGTGTGTCCAACCTCACATCAGGTTGGAAATAGCATGCCATTCAGAACTGGTTGATGAAGTCCTCTCAACTATTACCAAGGCAGCCCATACCGGCCTGCGTGGCGATGGAAAAATATACGTGTTGCCACTTGAAGAAGCCGTCCGCATCAGTAGCGGAGAACGCGGCGAAGATGCTGTTTAAGAATAGCGTCTTTGTTTTGCATACACTATTTTTAACATGGTGTTACCAAAAGCGCAAGCGGCCTATTTTAATCTTTTTTATCGTGGATTTGGCTAAGAGTAATACTTGCTTGCAGATGCTTCGGCAAACGTGTAATAATGAAAACCTTATTGGAACAGGCTCGGCGAGTTCAAAATCTGTGCATACGTTTTCCGGCAGCGAATCGCCGGCGATTTTTATTTTGTCCATGTCGCAACAGCCAAAACCTGTTTGTTTCGCTGTTTTGATAATCGGTATCTCTTCCGGCTTAATGTTGACCAATTTACAGCAGACAGTTTCGCAGGCAATAGGGTCGGATCCGCCGATGAGCCAACCCAGCGGCCTGGCTCTGCCGCGAATCGGGCCGGGGCCATCCATAGCTGTAACAGCATCGATTATGGTCAAGGCAGGATTTAGAAACTTGTATATCCCGATGAGTAATTCGCAAAAATCGTCAGCTTTTTTACCTTTCGCAAAATGCCAATAAGCTTTTTGCTTACCGCTGACACAGCCGAACATATTCTTAACTGCAAATGTCGCTGTCAACTGCTGATGCGTTTTGAACTTGGCTAAATTTATAATAACGTCGGCATCGAGCGCAACCGAGCTTATGCCGACTGTGGTGTTGTTTGTTCCTATTCGGCACTTCTTTGGCTTATCGAGTTGTTTTACCGGCACAGCTAATTTCTTTAAGTCTTCTTCCATGTTTAGTGCCTTTATGCAGGTAAATACATTACTCCAGGCAGGCGAATCTGCGATGAAAGGCATTGCACCGAAATCCTTTAGGAGCCTGGCGGTCTCGATGATTACCGCTGGGTCGGTTTGGGTGGCGCAGCGGCGGGCTTTGGGAGTGATGAAATTCGGCTTAAGAAGGACGGTATCGCCGCGACTTATAAATTTTTCCAGTCCGCCGAGGAGTTCAAAATGTTTTTGTATCGCCTCAGCTATTTTGGGCCGGCTGTAGTCGGTGCATCGGGTTAATGTTACGGTTGGACTGGACATACAGCGGCTCAATCGTTTATCCTGGTACAAACAATTAGATAGGTTCTGATAGCTGGTTTGCGTTCGTCTTTGCTGAAAAATAAGCCGGCTAAAGTTATTTGGTCGGTGTATTTTACCGGCCCTAAGAAGACAAAATCGCCAGGGCTCATTTTCAATCCGAAGCCGGCGGAAGTAAAAAGGAACTCGCCTGATTTTTCACGAGCCGCTAATTGCGGGATTGCACTTCTTGTCGGTGATGGAAATACAGGCTGAGCGTTGACATTGTATACACCTCTTGAGCCGGGAATCTTTTCAGCTTTTATCCGCAGGGCAAGTTCACCCGGCCCAATGGTCACCCCTTCCATTGAGCCATCGGTTGAGACATAAAAGATGGTTTGTTCCTTATATAATCTGGCAATGAGAAGGTCATCGGCCTGACCGCCAGATAGCAATAGCGAAACCGTCTTTACTTTTTTACCACCGGCAGCAAGCAACAAATTGCGGATTTTATTCCACATTTGGATTTGGCCGAAGCCGGCGGAAAATGAGTTGGCGCTGAATGACTCGTAATCGTTAAATTTCAGCGGTTTTGTATATAGTATCTGCCGGACACCATCCAAAGCACTGATGTTCTCGGCGGGTATTTCAAAAATATAGACACCAAAATTTATCGTTTCCAACAATTGGCCACCCGGCTGTTCGTTAGTATGAGAGGGGGCTATATCACCGATTTTGACGTGCCGCCATATAGGCTCGTTTTTATCAGGGCTGTTACAGCCTGTCAGCAGCAAACCTGCGCAGCTCAGAACCGTAATTTGGAAAAGCCGAGTCATAAATAATTGATTATTAAATATTGCATCAATTAACATTTACTATTTACCATTTACCAATTATCATTTATTATTTACCAATAATCAATAATCAATTATTTGGGGAATAGTGTAACGGTAGCACGACTGACTCTGAATCAGTTAGTCGAGGTTCAAATCCTCGTTCCCCAGTGGTTCGGCCCTTCGATTTTGCTCAGGGCCGAACCGTCCTGAGTGCCCGGGCAACAGCGGGAGGTACGCCGGAATAACTGGAGTGAATAAGCTGTTATTTAGAGCAGCCTGACGCCGCTCGGACGGAAAATAAGCCGCTTGAATACAGAGTCATTTTGTTAGAGGCTTGCTTTGTTGAAAACTTGTCATTTCGACCGTAGTGAGCGAAGCGAACAAAGTGGAGAAATCTGTTTTCCCTCGGCTGCGCTGGGGACAGGTTTAATAGATTTCTCGGCTCGTCTTTGACTCGCTCGAAATGACTTTGGTGGCTTCGGCCTCTGCGAGGCCTTCGCTCGAAATGACTTTGGCGGATGTTTTCAACAGAGCATTAGAGGCTCTTAAGGAAGAATTTAGCTCAAGGACAGAAGCTGTAAAACATGAATCTCAAATCAAAGGTTGGGCAAGAAGAAAACCGGCTTTGATTAGCTAAATACTATCGACTATTATTTATTTTTCGAGTAGCTGGCCAGTTTCATTTGCTTACCTTTCTTGCGATATTGAAATTTATGCCGATAATGTTAGAAGCCATCCCAAAACCTCATTTGGTCTGCAAATGGCTCTTTTGTCGTCTGGACATCGTCGGCCTGTATCGGAATAGTTATGGCTATGCCTGTTTCGGCCTCCTTGCCAGACGCCAAAAGTTCTCATTTTCGA
>CAJVYN010000075.1 GCA_913009355.1 uncultured bacterium
GGAAGGGTTAGAGAGGTGAGGAAGAAAGTGTATCTCTATAGCCACATAAATTATTTATTTTTATATTTTTTTTTTTTTAATGATACGGCGACCACCGAGATCTACACTCTTTCCCTACACGACGCTCTTCCGATCTGGTCCAGATTGAAATAGGACCACACAGCCACCAATCCCAGAATCAGAATAAAAGCTGGTAAAAACACACAACTGCCCGAAAGATTTAACCTTGATATTGTTTTTTGCAAATCACTGTTTCTCCGTTTTGCGAGTAAGAGCTACTACTTCAAGCACTTTACCTTTTGAATAGTTGAATCCTTCCTTGGATACTATCTTATCTAAAGGTAAAGTGCCATAGCGTTTCTGAATTTTACTTAATATGTTGTTCGGTATCACCAGTACGCCGGGTCCGGGTTCTCTGGCCCAGGCCACAACATCTTCTTCGCTGCGGAGCGGCTTAATTTGTCTGCCGACATAAAAATTCAGACTCGGTTCGCCATATTTATAGGTCGCCACAGGTGTATCTTTAGCGGTACCGGCATTCACAGCCCGTGCGATGGGGGGAGATATTTTAACCTGTTCAACTGCCGGCAGCACACCAAACAAAACAGGAATCTCGAAAATGAGCATTCCGACAAGTACCACCTCAGCGCTGAGCTGTGGTCGATTAGCTCGCTGCTGGTGGATAGCAATTACGGCCATAGTTGATAACACTATACCTGATACTAAGCCGGACCATCGCAGGCCGGGTATCTGCAGAAACCATGGGCCGACCATCAGGCCAAGTGCTATTATAATTGCCAATGGGCCGAAAAACCAGACTCCTCGCCGCAGCCAGATTTTATCACGCTCAGTCAATCTGTCCTGTTGTGCTGCGACAATCGTACCGCCCACTGCCATGGCCAGAGCCGGCCATATAAATAATATGTAGTGTGGAAGTTTGGTAGCTGCCAGACTCATTATAATAAAAGTTGGTACAACCCAGCCAATCAGGAAGATTCGGCCATATTTGCCGCCGACTCTTCCGCCGGCAACAGCCGAAAAAGCTCCCGGCAGGTGCAGCATCCATGGGAAAAAACCCACGATAATAACGGGCAGATAGTATGGCAGATAGAGCAGGAAATTACCGCCGTGATGCTCCATCGGTTTAAGTGCACGAGCTATTACGTGTCGGCCTATGAATACACGTAGAAATTCGCCATTGGTAGCATTGTTGGCTGGGATTGCCCAGGCGCTAACAATCAAAAATCCTATTGCCAGACTGGCGCCAACCGGCCAAACGTGTCGCCAGAAGCCTGTTTCGGTTTTCCTGTTGAGCCACAGGATAGTTGCTATCGCAGGGATGGGCATCAGCCCTATCGGCCCTTTGGTCAACATTGCCAAACCTAATGCCGTCCCCATCAAAACTATATGGTATATGCGCATTCCGGAGTTGAGCGACCGGACCAGAATCGCCATTACGGCAACTATGAATGGCAGCAGCACCGCATCAGAGGTTGCTGCAGTACCGATACCTAACACCAGCAATGTTGATGCTAAAATGACCATTGCCCACAATCCTGCTTTTGCGCCCAGAAGCCGTCGCCCGATAAAAAATGTCAGCAGACAGGTTAGTGCAGTGCCCACCGCACCGAAAAAACGGCAAGCAAGTTCTGTCGGCCCGAGCAGTCGAACCGGCAGAGACATCAGCCAGTAAAAAAATATCGGTTTGTCAGGCCACATTTTGCCGTTAAAGCTGGGAACCAGGTAATTACCGGACTCAATCATCTCCACTGTAGCCCGTGCAAAGCGAGGCTCATCACGGTCCCATAGCGTGCTGCGCGTGCTCATAAATAAATATTTGCCCATAATCGCCAGGGCAATCAGGGTTACAGCGACCCAATAACGGCTATTTCCTGTCATCCTTGTCTGTAGTTTCGCTATCTTTAGCTCCTAAATCTTACGTTATATTTATGTTGAGCTTCTATGATAGAAGAGCGGAATTTCAAAATCAATTGTTTTCTTGGCATTGCACATACGGGCAAAATCGATGTTGATTTTTTCGAGGCCGTTACTTTATATAATTCTACAGAAATTGTGGAAGTAATGACCCATCCAGGTTATATTGATGGCCTACATGCGGATAGAACCAGATTAATCGAACAGCGGAAGCTGGAACTCGACGCCCTTTGTGGTGATAAAACAAAACAGTATTTCAAAGCCGCCAAGATAGAACTAATACATTATGGACAGCTATAACAAACAGGCTGATATTGAATGTTCCATTGTTGTACCGCTTTACAACGAGGCGGAAACTGTCGGCGAGCTTTATGAGCGGTTGTCTAAAACAATGAGACAAACCGGACTGAGTTATGAACTGATATTTATAGATGACGGCAGTACAGATAAAACATTAGAACTGTTGAAGAACATTGCCGACGAAGACAACAAGGTTGTAGTTGTCGAACTTCGCCGAAATTTCGGCCAGACTCCTGCTTTAGCCGCCGGTTTTGATACCACAAGCGGGCAGATAATAATATCGATGGATGGCGACCTTCAGCATGCCCCCGAAGAAATACCGGAATTTCTTAAAAGAATTGAAGATGGCTACGATATAGTCAGCGGCTGGCGTGAGCACAGACTGGACAATCTGATAATGAGAAAAATTCCCTCTAAAATAGCCAACTGGCTTGCTTCAAAAATCTGTGGTGTCGATATTCACGATTTCGGCACTACATTCAAGGCATATAGGCGAGATGTTCTCGATCAGTTAAATCTTTACGGAGAGATGCACAGATTTATTCCGGCGCTGCTATCGAAGAGCGGCGCCAAAATAACCGAGATTCCCATACAAAACATCATCCGTCCGAAAGGGACGAGTAACTATGGAATCTCCAGGACATTCAAAGTTGTCCTCGATTTGATAACGTTGCGATTTCTGCTTGGATATATAAACAGTCCGCTGTACTTTTTTGGCAAGGCGGCTTTATGTTGCATCTCTGCGGCAGTATTTATAACTGCTTATGTACTCTATGACAAATTTGCGTATAACGTGCCGATTTTTGTTGCACACGCTCCGCTGGCAGGGCTGGCGGCTATACTGCTGCTGGTCGGATTATCATTTATTACCACGGGCTTAATAGGAGAAATGATAAGCAGAGTGTATTTCGAGACAACGAATAAAAAGATATATTCGGTGCGTAAAGTGCACCGCAGGGAAATCTCGGCGGTTTAACAGAAAATGAAGAAAAAGCAATCACCGATTGGCCTGATAATCGTTCTGCTGGTAACAGCGGCGGCAATACTTTTATTCAGACATTTTTATATCAACGATTTTAACATTATAAGAGCAGGAGTGCTTTTGACCAGCGATCAGCCGAAAGGAATGGATTATACACGCCTTCTTTATAAATATCATCTCGCCACGATAGTCAATGTACGCTCACATTCCGAACACAGGGAAAGAAACTGGTATAATGAAGAAATTATCTGGGTTAGAAATAATGGCGTTAATTATCTTGAACTGCCCATTAAAAGGGAGAAATATTTCCCTGATAAGCAAACCCAGGAGCAATTTCTTGCCATAATGGCCGACAAGAACAACCTGCCGGTGCTTCTGCACGGAACCGAAGACGACGAAAGGGTTGCTATGCTGGTGGCGGTGTGGCTGAGAAAAAGTCAGGGATACAGTCTTGAAAAAACTCTCAAGACGATTAAAAAAATTATCGATGACCGGGAGCTAACTAACGCTGAAATTGAATTTGTAAGCGACCTGAAAAAGGACAACTGAATTAAAGGTCGCTGCGAGGCCTGCGAAGCAGGCTGTGGCAATCTCAAACCTTACTTAGGGCCTTTTTCAACAGCCCCACTGCTACCGTCAATTTTAACAATCGGCGCCGATTTATGGAACAGCGTGCCCGGCACATTTTCACGATTCCTGCTATCGGCTTTTTTCCCATAGAATACACTTCTGAATTGACCATCCTTATTTAATTCTTCCGACCGCTTTCCTGTAGCGAGTATCCAGTTGCCTTGTTCGTAATACCTGTACAATACCGGCTTGTCTTCTATTGAAGGTATGACTCTGCCGAAATACTGTACGGTTCTATTGGATACGTACCCGTAGGCTGCGAGTTTATCGGAGCCGGGGACAATCCGGGCGATTTTTTGGGAGAAAGCGCGTGAATACCGGTTTGTATCCATCGCTTCTGAAAAAACGCCGTAAAAAATCATGAACCAAACAACAATGCCGCTAAAGCCCGTTATACATGCAGTAACACGATGTTTTCGGATAAACATCAGGGTGATTGTTAAGATTATAGCTATTGTTATTACGCTGAGTATTATTGTGCCGGCCAGCAGTTGAGGTATAAATATCGCTATGAAAACAGGGCCGGCTATTGCAGTTATAATTATAGCTGCAATGTGATATCGCAGGACGTTTCGTACAAACTTATCTGTATGCGCCTTTCGTACAAAAACCATATCTTCCAGCAGAATACCTATCAATATGGCTATTGCCGGCATCAAAGGCAGTATGTAGTGCTGACGTTTACCGGCGTTGATGGTAAGAAAGATAAAATCAAGAACAAACCACAGCCATAAGAATTTCATTATCGGCTGCTTTTTCTTCCAGACTCTGTAAAAAGGAGCGGCTATAGCCATAGGCAGAAAAGCGAACCAGGGGGTAATGTACTTGAACATTATAAGCAGATAGTAGTAAATTGGCTGGTTGCCCTTCTCGTAGCTGCCGAAGAAGCGGTCAAAAAACTCGTGTTTCCATAGTGTTAAATCCCAGTTCATTTTGTGAGCAATAAACAACGGCCACGGCAATGTTATAGCCAGGAAAATAATACTTCCCACAATTGGCAGAAGCTTCGGTACCAGTTTCCATTTGTGGTTAATGACCACATAAAAAAACAGAGGAATAAAAACGTACGGAAGAGGAGCCGGCCCCTTGGCCAACATTCCCAGCCCGAGGCTTATCCAGAAAATCAACATATATATGACCTGGCGTCTGCGGTTTTGTGTACTGACAGCGGAATAGAAACTCAGGAAACACAATATAATGAAAAAAGCGAGGGCCATTTCCGGCCGGGCGCTGTGGGAACAACGAATATAGCTCAACGATGTAGCCCAAACCGCTGTAGAAAATACGGCGATTCTAAATGAAAGCCATTGGCTTACGAAGTAAAGAATAGCTGCTGCTGACAAAATCGCGAAAACCGAACTTGGCAACCGAGCAGTAACTTCATCGACATCACCGGTAATTTTTGCCAGGCTCGCCACCAGCCAATAGGAAAGCGGTGTTTTATTAAGGCGGGGCTGACCGTTACACGTAGGCCAAAGCCAATCACCGCTTGTCAGCATTTCACGGGCAGTAACTGAAACAAAACACTCATGACTGCGCAGTGTCATCCTGGAGAGCATCCAGGTCGAACTTACCGCTGACAGCAGCAATACCCAACAGACGACAAGACTTTTTATTCTTTTGCTGTTTCCCTGGCTATCTTCTATTTCGCAACTGATATGTGCCATCGCCTTATCAATCCCCGCTTTTCTCAATACCAGCTAATATGCCTTTTCGGGAATGCTTATAAATCAAATGAATATTCCGCAGGTATATGAAGGTATTCAACGAAAATGCCAGCATAAAGACGGGATTTTTTATATGAATAGAATAGGTAAGCAAAATCAGGCTGCCAGCCAATGACATAAACCAGAACGCTGTCGGAATGTGAGACTTTTTTTTGTATTCACTGACCAGCCATTGAAGGATAAAACGTCCTCCGAATATCATCTGACCAACCAAAGCTACTGTTGCCCAGACGGGGTCATTCACTATCTGTTCTGTTATTGCGCTCTTAAAGAACTCAAATACTGAACCGAACATATTTCTTCTCCCATTTAAAGGTTAGTCCGAAGCATTATAACGCCATTTATTTTCTAACCCCATCAGGCTTAGCAGCATCCTGCGAGAACACGTAAAATATACCAGCCCCAAAAAAACGAAAGAATACCTGGAACCGAACAGCTTTTCAGCATTGACAGGAGAGTTTTTCAAAAGTGTTATTTCGTGAGTTCCTTCCTGCGTCTGAACGAAAATATCAGTAACCAAATAGATGTTCCAAAAACCACAAGTGTTACGGCTATAGATACGGGATTTTGTGTTATGAGCGGCCAGAGATGAACAGTTGCATTACGCTCCATAAGTTCGTAGGTTTCCAGACGTTTCCTGGTAGCAATCACCGTTTCGCTAATCATCCCGTTTTTTACTGCGATTCTCACCAGATGGTGGAATCTTCCGTGCTCACCTCGCAGGCGTGCACCTCCACCGCCGGTAGCAATAAAAGTGGTTCCGTCTTTTTTGGTTTTCACATATCCGTGGTGGTCACCGGCAAAGACATAATCGATGCGGTATTTCTTTGCCAATTGCATAAATTTTTGGGACCCCTCCAACCCCAGGCTCTGTATCGATGAGTTTAAGTCGGACGGAGGAACATGCATAAAAACGAAAATCTTTTGGATTTTTTCTGCCTGTCCGGAAATGGCCTGTTCGAGGAATTTTAAGTATTCGCCTGTCTGGCCATAAGGGGGAATGTTGTTCAGGAAGACAAACAAGTATTGGCCGATTGTAAAGTGAAACTGTGCAGGCCCCCACATTGTCTCGAAATCTTTCAGTTTGAACGGGCCGTCCGGGCTGACATCGTGGTTACCTGGGATGAGGAATATTGGGAAATTCTGGGTATGTTCGGTCATTTCAAATGCAAAAAGCTTATGCCGGATTAATTGAGGATCGCTGACAAAGTCGCCAAGAATTACAGCGAAAGCGGGCTTGTCCGGCCGCATAATATCGAGCATTGCCTCAAAGGTTGCCGTTCCGCCTTTTATATCACCGACTACGATGAAGGTAAAATCGTCAGGATTGGCAGCAGTATTTACATAAGTAATATTTTCGGAGTTATTTCCCAAAAATTTGGGCAATTTGGCAGTTTGCACCCATAGACCTATTACTACTGTAATGCACAGCACAGCTAATACCAGACAAGCCACAATTATTAAGCAGCTATTAAAGAAGCGTTGTCGCCTGTTTGTTAGGTGAGAGTAAGTCATTATTAATCGTTCTAACTGTCTTTATCAACACGGAACATAACTGCGAACGCCGTAAAAAAAAATATGATAAGCAGCAAAAGTATAAATTCCCTGACAAAATCACCGAAACTATAAAAATTAATATCCTGATACCCCTCGGCAACAAACGCCACCACCGACCACACCAGGATTGTGTTCCACTCTTTCTTTATCCATGTTATTTTAAGGGGTATATATTTTCTCGCCTTAAAACTTATCAGGGTCTTCAGTCGAGGGAAAAAACAAGGCGTGGTTTTGCAATAATACGCATACTCCTGGCCGAACTTTTTTTTAAGAAGTTCCTGCTCATTATGAATTTGGGACCAATACCAAGCCAGAAAGAACACTATATAGATTGGCAGAATCCACCATTTCAAAAGTAATATCATCAGCCCAAGTCCTATAAGAAAACTCGCTAAATACATGGGATTTCGCGTGAGAGCATAAGGACCATCTGTAATAAGAACAGCTTTCTCAAAGTGCTTCTCAAGCTTGTATCCTCTTGCTGATATGCGCAAATATTGACCAAAAAGTATTACCGTTAACCCAAGAGCATCCAGAATCTGTTCTGTCAATACATTTCGATGTTGTGGGGCCAGATACTTGTACAAATACAGGCATAAAAACCCGGTAGCTGCTATTATAACTCCATTAAAAAAAATACTTCTCTTTTTAATCATTGCTTTTCTTTTTTTTAAGGGCCGCACCCGCCAATAACCAATCCTAAATCAGCTTTATGGCCTGGCTGTATTTTAATTTGCCTGAGTCCACAAAACAAGCTACAATTTTGATATGCTCAAAAGAAGAAAAACCATGCTCGTCAAGGTCGGCGGGGTAAAAATCGGCTCTGCTGCCCCTGTTGTTATCCAGTCGATGACAAAAGTGCCGACCGTCAATATTGCCCGCTGCATAAGGCAGATAAATCAGCTTGTCCGGGCCGGCTGCCGGTTAGTGAGAATCGCCGTTCCTACGCGGGCCGATACCGCTGCTTTTGCAAAAATTGTCCAAAAAGTCACTGTTCCGTTAATTGCCGATGTCCACTTCAGCCCCAACCGGGCTATTGAAGCTATTGAAGCAGGGGCTGCTAAAGTACGGCTCAACCCCGGCAATATAAAAAAACGAGAAAGTATCCTGCGAATAATAGACGCAGCCAAAATGCACAAAACCGCTATCCGCATCGGCGTCAACGAAGCAAGCATCAGGGACCTTAAAACCGGTGATGTCCCAATGGCAAAACGCATCGCTTTGATGTTAAGCGAAATGAAAAAATATGTTCGGCTGTTTGAAAATCGCGACTTCACCCAGTTGGTTCTCAGTGCAAAGAGCAGTAACAGCTTGCGAACTATCGCAATCAACCGCCGTATCGCGGAAGTCTTTAATTATCCAATCCATCTTGGCTTAACCCACGCAGGCCTGCCTGAGGATGCCCTGATACCGTCAGCTATTGCCCTGGGTACACTGCTGGCCGAAGGCATTGGCGACACCATCAGGGTAAGCGCTGCTGGCAATCCCGTCGTGGAAGCTGAAACCGCAAAACAGATTCTAATCACACTTGGTCTTTACGAACGCACAAGTCCGGAGTTGATAGTATGTCCCACCTGCGCCCGCTCTCAAATTGATGTGGTAAAGCTGGCTCGCCGAGTTAAAAAAGCCCTGACTGGTATTGATAAGCCATTGCGTATCGCCGTGATGGGCTGTATTGTCAACGGCCCCGGTGAAGCTGCCGATGCTGATTTGGCCATCTGTGCCGCAAAGAACAAAGCCTGTATTTACCGTAACGGCCGAAAAATCTCGGTAGTACCAGAAAACAAAATCATCCCGGCACTACTAAAAGAATTGCAAAATTTCTAAAGTCACCGGACAATATATACCATACAGAACGACAAATCTGTGAGAATATCTTTTTGTCTTTCCTTACCATTATATTTTTTTCAGAAGTGAAAAGTATTCTTGCCTTGTTATACCAGCAGTCCTTAAGTTGTTTTTGATTATGAATACGGGCAACTCTTTCCAGTCAGGTATGACTACGGGTCTCGGAATGCCTTTTTTTGTATATACGAAATGGTCTCCTTTTGTCCTTACACACTTAAACCCGGCTTTTTCGAAGACCTTCCTTAACTTGCTTGCAGATATAGGGGTTATCCTGGCCATCTTAAGATAAGCTCACCAACTCGGTTGCTACGAGTCTGGGAGGAAGCCATCTGCCGGTTTCGTCTTTTTTGTATCTCGACTCTTCAAGAATGCCTTGTAGCGTCCCCATATTCTCTGCTTCTTCGATGAAAAGTCTGATAGCGGTTTTAAGCATTTCCTTTGCGTGTTCGATGTCGTTGCCACAGCTTGAAACGTCAAGTTCAGGGCAGTAGGCAACGTAAGCCTTATCTTCCTTGAAGATAATTACATCATAATCAATAGGTATCATAGATTCGATCCCAGTTTGCCTGTGTTCTGCCGCTTTACCGTTGAAGCGGTATTATTTGCGAAAATATCGGCTCTGCAAACCACAATTGTATAGCTTTTCTGCCGACAAGTAAAGACAAAAGTCACAATTCTTGGCTCGTAACTTGATTCCCACTTCACGAAATACGCTTCACGAGATACGTTTTTTCAAAGCCACCGCACCCAAGCCGCAAAGCAAAAGTGCGGCCCAAAATCACACTGGTGCACTACATTGGCTGGAAACAAAGGCAAATAAAGCAAAGTGTTGCTTTTAAGGCGGCGGACGATAAAATGCTGTTTCGCAAGGAAAAGAAAACCCCGCGTGAAACGCGGGGCTAAATATGGATTCCCGCTTTCGCGGGAATGACAAGGTGACTGAAACAATGCTTAAACGGTTTTTTATAGTTGTAATTTTCAGCATCGCCTTTGCATACATCGAGGCCGCTGTGGTTGTCTATCTGCGGACAATCTTCTATCCTGCCGGTTTCACCTTTCCCTTGGCCGAATTACTCTGGACCAGGCAGCTTCTACTAACTGAAATTGGCAGAGAGGCCGCCACGATGGTTTTAATCCTTTCCGCCGCCTGGCTGTTCGGGCAAAACCTCCGAAAACGAACAGCTTATTTTCTAACCATCTTTGCAATATGGGATATTTTCTACTACGTATGGCTAAAGGTTCTTATCAACTGGCCGACCTCGATTATGGATTGGGACATACTCTTTCTAATACCAATCACCTGGGCTTCACCTGTCCTGGCCCCACTGCTCATCTCGCTTACAATGCTCACCTTTGCCGTAATAATACTCTACCGCTGCTCTCGTGCCGACCCTCTTAAAGTAACCCTGATAGACTGGCTGCTCTTCACCCTTGCCGGCCTTGTTGTGGTTGTCTCTTTCTGCATTGCCGGCCTGCACATCACAGAGCCGG
>CAJVYN010000076.1 GCA_913009355.1 uncultured bacterium
TACGAAAATGCATTTGTGCCATAGAGCAATTTAATTTTTCGTGTTCGCTTTATGCCTGTTGCGGCTTCGGCTGGCGGCATCAGATTTGCTCGCAATATTTCAATATCGCTGTGCAATCTTCTTTGCCGGCCTCGTTCTCACGACGGCCTAAATGCGAACAGAAAATATTAAAGTGCTCTAAAACCAATGGAACTGATTGATACACATTGTCATTTGACTTTCGAGCAATTAGCTGGTGATGTTGAGCAGGTTTTGCAACGCAGTAAGGCCGCTGGTGTTACCGGCTGGATAACCGTAGGTACCGATACGCAGCAAAACCAAAAGACTGTCAAATTAGCAAACAGGGTCGATAATATGTATGCCGCTGTCGGCATTCATCCACATGAGGCCAAAGATGTAACCGCAGAAACAATAGCGGAATTAAAAAAGCTTGCACAAAGTGAAAAAGTCGTTGCAATCGGCGAGACGGGACTGGATTTTCACTACGATTTTTCAAAGCCACAGGAACAAAAAAGAACCTTTGCACAGCAGTTAAAAATCGCCGCTGAACTGAATTTGCCGGTGATTGTGCATTGCAGAGAGGCCTTCGATGAGACGATGGAGATTTTAGCCCAGCACGGATGCGGTGTTAAAAAAGTGGCTTTTCACTGTTTTGCCGGTTCAGTTGAGCAGGCAAAAACCGTTTTAGATAATGGTTTTTATATCTCTTTTACAGGAGTAGTTACTTTCAAAAACGCCGAGACCATCCGGCAGGCCGCTAAAATTGTGCCGTTAGATAAATTGATGCTCGAAACCGACTGTCCCTATATGTCGCCGGAACCGGTGCGAAAGCAAAAGATAAATGAGCCGGCCCTTATGATTCATACCGCTGGATACTTAGCCAGGTTGAGGGGAATGGATTTGGCTGATTTCGCAAATGCGGCTACCGCTACCAGCAGGGCCTTCTTCGGCCTGCCAGAGAAATAAGCGGGAGACGGAAGGCGCACGACAGATTATTTTAATAGATTCCTCGACTGCGCTCGGAATGACGAGCATTCGTCGATAGGGGTGCTGCGCAGAACATCGAGAACTGTCTTATTTGGCCAGATGTCCAAAATACTTAAAAACGGCTTTTAATAGCACTGAAAGCTGGAATTTATGGTATAGTTTGACTTTTCGGCAAATCGGACTATACTTAAGTAGCCCCCAGGCCTGTCCTAAAGAAAATAAAAGTGAGCTAAAGTAAGTTAAAGTGAACTAAAGTTAAAAGTGAGCTAAAGTGAGCTAAAGTTAAAAAAAATTCCACAACTTTAGACACTGCCTTTCTTTTAGGCACTCCCGAAAGGGATGCTGTGCATTTACATTTCTTAGTGCCTTGTGGCGGGAAAATTAATAATAAATATAAAATAACCAGTTTGCTATGCCGGGTACGTTTGATAACAGTCTGATTAATCAGGTTCAGCAGGCCAACGATATCGTTGACGTGATCGGAGAGCATATAGCTCTAACGAAAAAAGGTATGGAGATGGCTGGTCTATGTCCCTTCCACGATGACCACCGGCCAAGTATGTATGTCAATAGCGTCAAGCAGATATTCAAGTGTTTTGCCTGCGGCGCCGGCGGCAGTGTGTTTACATTCGTTCAGATGCGGGAGAATTTAACCTTTCCGCAGGCGATAGAAAGATTGGCTGAGCGAGCGGGTATAAAAATAGCGTATAGCGGACAGCGTATAGCGGATAGAAAAAAAACAAACGCTACTGACATTGACCCGAACAAGCTGGCAAAGGTCAATGCGTGGACGGCTAAATACTTCCAGGAAAATCTCGCCGACGAACAAAAAGGTAAACAGGCGCGTGATTATATTGCCGAGAGACAGATAACGCTGGAAAGTGTGAAAAAATGGCAGATTGGTCTGGCAGTTTCACAGAATGATTTAATCAAAACGGCAAAGGCCAAAAACGCCGCTACGGACTTACTGATAAAAGCCGGCCTGGTAACGGCCCAAAACCACGACAGGTTTGTAAATCGCCTGATGTTTCCTATTGCCGACGTAACGGGCAGGGTAATCGGCTTTGGCGGGCGAACGCTCGATGCAGCCGACGCTAAATATATAAATTCGCCGACAACGCCTCTGTTTGACAAAAGCAATTCACTGTACGGCCTTGATCAGGCCCGCCACCAGATTGTTTCGTCCGGCGTAGCGGTTGTCGTAGAAGGTTATACCGACTGCATAATGGCGCATCAATTCGGCTGTTCCAATGTCGTTGCGACGTTAGGTACCAGTTTTACCGCAGGGCATGGGCGAATTCTACGGCGGTATGCAAAAAAAGTGGTTTTAATCTTCGATAATGATATTGCGGGTGTCGAGGCCGCCAACAGGGCGATGGATGTCTGTTTATCGCAACGCATAGATATCGAACTTGCTTCGGTGCCGGAAGGCAAAGACCCGTGTGATTTTCTCCTGGCTGAAGGCAAAGAGCGATTCGAAGAATTGCTGAACGATGCCGTTGATGTCTTTAATTTCAAATGGAGCAGGTTAACAGAGCGTTTCGGCAGCGACCGGACACTTGTGGACAGCAAAGCGGCGATTGAGGAATTTCTGCAGACGATAGCTACCGCTATCTGGTCGGGTAATCTGTCGGCTATAGACAGAGGATTGATAGTTAACCGGCTCTCGAGGATTATAGGCCTTGACGCCAAAGAGATAAATGCCGAACTATGCAAAAGAATCGCAAGGGTCGCAAGAACTGCCGGCTATAATACAAAAAACCAAAAAGTGCAAAACGCAGACCTGGGCGAAGGCCTGTTTGCCATTGCTCAACGGGAGGTGCTGGAAGTATTGCTCAATAAACCAAATCTGTTTGAGCTTGTGAAACAAAAGATTACAGTCGAGGTTTTTGACGTGCCGATATTGAGGCAGACGGCGGCTATATTATTTGGGCTGTTAAATGCTGCCGGCCCAGGTGCTGATGTCTCGCTGACGTCGGTTTTAGCTGAAGCTGAATCGGTGGAAGTCAGTAGTCTTATTGTGGAATTATCGCAGGCCGGGGAAGAAAAGGGTAATTTTCAATATCGTTTGACCGGCGCTTTGGATGTAATGCAGCGGTATCAGTTGCAGAGGAAAAAAAGCGAACTAAGGCCGATAGATGACCAAACACAGTTTCTACGGCGTGTTTGTGAAAATATCGGGAAACAAAATCCTCATAACGTGGGAATGGTATAGTGAACAATCGTTGGTGAGTAGCCGTAAAAAAACAGGATATATCCGGGAAAATACAGAATGTCAGGGCTTATTTGATCTCCTGATATAATTACAGGTTAATTATATACCGTGTTGTCAAGGACGCCGATTATGGCAAAAAAAAGGTTAAAAGCGAGCAGGCCGGATGTCAAGCCCGGACAAGCTGAGAGCGAAGCCGAGTCTCCGGCAAGCGCCATATCCAAAAACACCGAACAGCAGATAAAGGCGATTATTGAAAAGGGCAGGAAGAAAGGATTTCTAACTTACGAAGAAATGAATGACGAACTGCCTGAAGAGGCGGTTAGCCCCGCTCGTCTTGACAGTTTGCTGGCAACGCTGGATGAAATAGGAATCAACCTGCTTGATGAAGCTGACGTGGCAAAGCAGGCAGAAGAGGAATTTGGAGCGCTCGAAAGCGGCAACGGTAAAGAAAAACAGCTCAAAGAAGATGAACTGCTGGAAAAACAGCTCAGCAGCGCAGAAGCTACTCGAAGAATTGATGACCCTATTAGAGTCTATCTGACTCAGATGGGAGAGATTCCACTGCTGACCAGAGAGGCCGAAATTGCTCTGGCAAGGAAAATAGAGCTGACGCGGATGGGTTTTAGAAGAAAAATGCTGCAATGCGATTATTGCGCCAGAAACGCCGTCGATATCCTGCAGCAGGTATATCAGGGAACGCTGTCGTTCGATAGAACAATGAAAATTTCCACCGCTGAAAACCTTGTAAGAGCCGTTATTAAGAAAAGGATGCCGCAGAATATTGCAACGGTAAATAAACTGCTGAAGATAGACCGAAATTTGTTTAAGAAGTCTTTGCAGGCCAGAAGCGCTGCCGATATCAAGAATATAGTAAAGCGGATGCACAGAAATAAACGCAAAGTCGCAACGCTGTTAGAGGAACTGAGTCTGCGGACCAGCAGAATTCAGCCTATGAAGAATAAAATGCACGGTATCTGCCAGAAAATGCGCCAGTTAGAGCGGACTATCGCTTACGGTATTACGCCGGATTATACCTTAGAAGATATTGACGCAATGAAGCAGGAATTGGCCGGTCTGCAGGAACTGGTGGTGGAGACGCCAAAGCAACTCGAGAAAAGACTGCGTACCATCGATAGAATCTTCGGCCAATACGAGCAAACAAAACGGCTGCTCTCAAGTGCAAACCTTAGATTGGTGGTTTCAATTGCTAAGAAGTATCGCAATCGCGGCTTAAGCTTTCTGGATATAATCCAGGAAGGCAATACCGGGCTGATGAGGGCGGTGGATAAATATGAGTACCGCAGAGGATATAAATTCAGCACATACGCCACATGGTGGATTCGCCAGGCAATTACTCGTGCGATTGCCGACCATGCACGAACGATTCGCATTCCGGTGCATATGATAGAAACGATGAGCCGACTGCGAACAGCCAGCAGAGTTCTGCTTCAGCAATTGGGTAGAGAGCCTACGACTGAAGAAATCGCCACAGAAGCTGATATGAGCATGGAGGAGACCCGCAGAGTCCTGAAGATTTCCAAGCATCCGATTAGCCTTGACAGGCCGATAGGTGAAAGCGAAGACAGCTATTTCGGCGATTTTATCGAAGATGAGGACATCGATTCACCGGTGGCATCGGCTGCCCAGGAAATGCTCAAGGAAAGAATCGACGTGGTACTGAAAACACTTTCATATCGCGAGCGCGAGATTATCCGGCTGCGATATGGAATCGGGGACGGCTATACCTATACGCTGGAGGAGGTGGGCAGAATCTTCAAGGTTACCCGCGAGCGGGTCAGACAGGTCGAGGCAAAAGCCATAAGGAAAATGCAGCATCCCGTAAGGTCCCGCAAACTCGAAGGATTTTTAGACCACAAAACGGTGTAGCCACAAAAACACGAAGGCTATAACTGTTTTTTTAGTTTTTCGGCGTCGCTGATTAATGCTTCTCTTGTTGACTCTTTTTTAGGGGCAAGCTCGAATGTCCATTCGTAGGAATCGACTATCCTGCCCGAATTAACTATCTGGGCGAAGAAATCGAACGGGAATGTATCATACCAGGGACCTTTCAGCTTACGATGGGTCTTTAAGGTCTCAAATCCATCCTTGCGAAGCGCGACGTTATAATCGCCGTACCATTCAAACGAGACCGTAACGGGCGCAGTGCCTATCTGCTCATCGTTTAACGTGACTAACGCCCCCTGCGGCTGTGTGTTGATTGTCAGCCGTCGTTCCACACAGCCGGCCAGGATTACAGCAGCAATCACACTAACAACCATTGGAACTGATAAATTCTGTTTTCTCATAATTGATACCCCTAAAGTTTCAGTGCTGCTATTATAAGCAAAACCCAAAACGATAAAAGCCTAAAGTTACCTATTGCTCTGTTACTTGTAATTTGACGGACTGCCATTGCGAGCGAAGCGAAGCAATGTCAAATCTAACGGTTGAGATTGCCACGGCCTGCTCCGCAGGCCTCGCAATGACAACTCCTCGATTGAGCAGTAACAGAGCACTATGGCAGATCTCTTATGAACTGCCTTTGTCATTATCATTGACAGCGGTATTGCTGAAAGGTAAGTTATTGTCAAAATCGAAGAATTGTTTTTTGATGGTATTTGGGCTATGAAAATTTCGCTGAACTGGTTAAGTGATTATATTGAAACAGGACTTTCTGCTGAGAAAATCGCTGATATTTTGAGCGATTTAGGATTTCCCTGCGAGGGGATAGAACATCTGGATGGCGATATTGTAATCGATGTCGAGATAACCAGCAACCGCGGCGATTGTCTCGGCTTACTTGGCATTGCCCGCGAATTGTCGGCTGCAACCGGCAAAGAAGTAAAGATGCCGGCGGTTGAGCTGAACGAATCAGCTAAAGACGTTGCTGAATTTGCCGGCGTTGAGATTGCCGAGCCGGATTTGTGCGGCCGATATACCGCCCGGATTATTGAGGGCGTTAAGGTTGGGCCGTCGCCGGATTGGCTCAAAAAACGTCTCGAAACGCTCGGAATGCGCAGTGTCAACAATGTAGTTGACGCAACGAACTATGCGATGATTGAAACTTCCCAGCCGCCGCACGCCTTCGATTATGCCAAAATTGCGGATGGCAAAATAGTAGTCAGAAAAGCTGTTGCCGGCGAACGCCTGGTTAGCATCGACGGTTCACAATGTGAATTAGATACTGATATGCTGATTATTGCCGATGCTAAAGGGCCTGTGGCTGTAGCTGGGGTTATGGGCGGGGCCGATACCGAGGTAAGCGAAGCGACAGCGACAATTCTCCTGGAAGATGCCTGCTTTGAGCCGGTGAGCGTGCGCACGACTTCCCGCAAACTTGGCCTGCCTTCAGAGGCCGCTTTCAGGTTCGAGCGGACGGTGAATATCGAGGCGATAGACTGGGCTTCCAAACGGACTGCACAATTGATTACGCAGGCAGCCGGCGGCAAGGTGGCTAAAGGTGTAGTTGATATTTATCCGAAAAAGACAGTGCAAAAAGAGGTAACGTTACGGCTTTTGCGGTTGAACAAACTGCTTGGTATTGAAATACCATCTGAAGAGGTGCTGAGAATTCTGTCGGCGTTAAGTTTCCAGCCGCGACACAAGGATAATTTGATAACTTGTACTGTACCATCGTGGCGCAATGACATTTATCGTGAGGTTGACTTAATCGAGGAAGCCGCACGCGTGTATGGCTATAATAAGATACCGACAGAACGGCAAATCAGAATCGAGGTGGCCCCGGTCGATACTCGCCAGAGGTTGGCTGAATCGATTGGGACATATCTTAACGGCTGTGGGTTTTACGAAACGATTAATGTCACTTTCATTGACAATGATATTGCCGGTTTTTTTACAGAAGGCGATGTTAAGGGACATTTAGCGGTAAAGGATGTATCCAGAAAAAGTGCCAATATACTTCGGCAAACGCTTTTGGGTTCTTTGCTTGGCGTTTTGAAAACAAATCTCAACGCCAAAAATACCCCGTGCAGGATATTTGAAATTGCCGATACCTTTGTCCCCGCCGGCAAAGGCGGGGGTGGTTTGCCGATTGAGAAGACCAAACTGTCTCTGGTCTGCGATGGTAATTTCAGAAGTCTGCGGGGTGTGGTTGAAGGGCTGATAAAAAGTATCGACAGAGATGCCCGGATTGTTTTTACCCCTGAAGAGTTGCTCTGGGCGCAGACTGGCGCCCAAATCGCGGTGAACGGCAAAGTTGTCGGCACTGCCGGAATTGTTTCCGGAAAAGTCAAAGAGAAACTTGATTTAAAAGAGATAACACCTGCCGCTGCGGAGCTGGATTTTGAGCAGCTTTTAACTCTGCAGAACGGAGACATAAAAGTTAAGCCCATCCCGAGATTTCCAGCGATAGCCCGTGACCTTTCGATTGTTGTCGATGAGACGGTTTGCTGGTCTGATATTGTTGATGCGATTAAAAAGAAGGCCTCCGGTGAGTTGGAAGATATTCGGTTTGTCGGGATATACCGTGGTAAAGGTATTCCGGCCGGCAAAAAGAGCGTTACGCTTTCGCTGCGGTTCAGAGACCGGGACGGCACATTGACTCACGAGGCCGTTGACCGTTTTGAAGCCGACATTGTTAAGAGCTTGGCCAAATCGGTCAGCGCAGAACTGCGAACTGTGTAATTCGTATTGCGTGATGCATTCCGGGTCATTAAAAAAGATTGGAGAAAGATTTTTGACGAGTACTGGAGGAAGGTGAAAAAATCTTATGAAATCAATGGCTGAGTATCTATACAGTTGCTTAGAATCTGGAAGTATGGCCATTTTGAATAACTTCATCTACGGGTTACACCCGTAGTATTGCGGCGGAAGAATAAACTTTTGATATTCGCTTGACCATTCGGGCTAAACTTAGTACCATATATGGACTGGAGGTGTTGAATTATGAAGGTTAAAGAAGATATTAAGCCGATTTCCTATCTGAAATCTCGAGCAGCTGAATTATTAGCCCAAATTAACGAAACTCACAGGCCCATTATAATTACCCAGAACGGCAAGCCACGAGCGATTATCCAAGACCCAGAAACCTACGAGAAAATGAGAGATTCCTTAGGTTTAATGAAAATATTGGCTCAAGGAGAAAAAGATGTTCAAAAAGGTAATACTATTAACCAAGAGTCTCTATTTCAGAAAATCGAAGAAAAGTTAATGAAGAAGAAGCATGTGTAAATTATGAAAAAATTTGGCGTTGAGTGGTCCCAAACAGCAAGTAAAGATTTAGAAGATATTATTGAATATGTCTCACAAGATAGTATTGATACCGCCATTAAAATTTTCAGGAAAATAAAATCTAAATGCAAAGCATTAAGTCAGCTGCCCCATCGGGGGCGAGTGGTTCCCGAGTTAAAAGCACATGGGATATTAGGTTACCGGGAATTAATCATTTCACCCTGGCGAATCATTTACAGAGTATCCGGCCCAAAGGTGTATGTTCTTGCCGTAATTGATTCAAGAAGAAATATTGAAGATATATTGTTGGAAAGGTTCCTGTAATAGAGGCAAAGCTAAAGGGCTTAATTGACAGCCTGGTTTTGCCGGTATTTTGTTGACTTTGGGCTTGCGATTTGGTATAAGTGATATTGCAGGCTAACCCCTGCGGTGTTCGTATAGAAAGGATGATTTGAAAAAACCGATACCCTTATTGAGGGAAACCAGGTCTTGATGGATCGGAAATGCCTACTCGATAGGACTTTCGGACACAAGCAACGGTTGCCCACTTGGAAATAATGGGTTTTCTTCAAACACTTTCTTACGGCACTGGTGGAGGAAAGTCCTGCTGTTAATAAAAAGGCCTGTTTTATGCAGGCCTTTTTTATTCTCAGCATTTTTAGTTTTCTAAGGTAGAAATATCAGCATTCTTTTTAATATCTGCAGCTTCTGTTTGGCCCGAAGGTTGAATTTGCCGCTGAGATTTTCGCAGCAACAGCCCCCGAATAAAGAAGGCAAGACCTATGGCAAAAAGGACTACAGCGATTAAGAGAAAACTAAGTGGCGGACGGTCATAGTCATTTCCTGATGCTAACTGCATACAAGCAAAGCCCGCTGCGATGATAAGCAGTGCGATTCCAGCGGTCAGACTTGTTATCCAATTGAGACCTTTCCATGTGGACTGCTTAAGCCCTGATAAGGGGATATTTTTGTTGATAGCCGCCATTGTTTGTTTGTGCCGCATATAGGCAATGAAAAACCTTACTAAGACCATCAGGGCGATAACTAATACTATCATCAGGTTGCCGCCTATCTCCATTTTAGGGATTTTCGGAAGATGGGTTACAACTTGCGCTTCTGCTAATAAATACATAATTCGCTCCTTTTTTTATCCTATTTAGGTATTTGGCTAATTGTATTGACTTTTGTATGTTAGTCCCAGGTTTTCTATAATAGGTTTCAAAAAAATCCTGAAACTTGTTAAGCTTTTTATGCGACTAATATAAGAAAGGGGTTTCTTTGGCGGACAAGGCCCGAAGACAGCAAAAGGATAACTGGTTACGGCTGCTTCGCAGCGGTGACCACCGTGCCTTTGCCGAATTTGTCAATAAATACCAGCAGTTGGTGTTTTTGTGCTGCCGAACGCTGGGGCTTAATGAAGCTGAGGCGGAGGACGCCGCAAGCGAGACGTTTCTGGCAGCTTACAGAGCCATAAACCGATACAGGGGCCAGGCTGAACTAAGCACCTGGCTGTGGAGAATTGCATACCGTCAGGCGGTAAATCACCTGCGGAAAAATCGAAGAGAAAGGCGGCTTTTAGCTGAACCAGGCGCACAACCTCTCGATAGCAACAAGACGCAGGTTAGAGCAGGACTTGAAACTAAAGAACGGGCTGAATTTATCTGGCAGGCGGTTAAACGATTGCCGCGACTTTGGGCGGTGGCAATTGTATTATTTTACCGCGAGGAAAAAAGCATCTCAGAGATTGCAGAGATTATGAAGAAGCGTAAGAATACCGTTAAGAGATCGGAAGAGCGTCGTGTAGGGAAAGAGTGTAGATCTCGGTGGTCGCCGTATCATTAAAAAAAAAAGCAAAGAAAAAAACAACAAAAAAAAAAAAAAAAAGAACACATCTGTCTCTAGACTCAATATGTAGTAGAACGATGTAA
>CAJVYN010000077.1 GCA_913009355.1 uncultured bacterium
CTGGTGTGAAGGAAGCGACCTTGACCAGGATGGAACTGTTGATTTCTCAGATATGTCGATTCTGAATAGCTTTTATGGTGACGGTGATACGGAAAAACCGACGCCCGACCCGATGACATGGGCGGTCGCTCCTGTCTCGGCAGGGCAGACCTCGATTACTATGACCGCAACAAAAGCTTTCGACAATTCCGGCTTAGAGGTGTATTATTATTTCCAGCGGGTTGACGCTAACGGTAATCCAGATGGCGGCTTCAGGGGTTGGGACCCAAACAGAACACACACCGATACCGGACTTGACCCCAATACCGAATACGGTTACAGAGTAAGGGCAACAGATAGAAGTGGTAAGGACTACAATGAATCATACGACCCAAATGACCCTGATGCCCCCAATGCCGGCAACAAGACCGAGTGGTCGTTTATCGGCTATGCCATAACCGGTGAGGGCGGTGCAGAGATAGGAGCCGCCGAGCCGCCAACATGGATAAGTGAACCTTCCGCAACCTCGCCGAACTCAATCTCAATGGAAGCCGCCACATCCGACTCCGGCGGTATAGGATATACAAAATACTATTTCGAAGAGACCTCCGGCAATCCAGGAGGAAGCGACAGCGGCTGGCTGACCAGCCCGACATACGAAAATACCGGCCTTGATCCCAACACTGCATACACTTACAGGGTCAAAGCCATCGATGAAAACGACAAAACAACCGACTGGTCAACATCTCTTTCCGCAACTACTCTTATAGAAGGAGCAGTCGAAGATACCACGCCGCCCGTAACGGACGCCGGCGCTGAGGACCCCTACAAGAGCACTTTTGACGTAACACCTTACGAATACGTAGGCACCGATGGAAAGTATTATCATACAATGACAGCGACAACAGCTACCGACGACACCGGCCCTGTAGAGTACTATTTCTACTGCTCCTCTTATGATACGGCCAGCAGCGGCTGGCAGGAAAGTCCCACGTATGATGTTCTGGTTGGAAGCTTCTCGCACGATTGGTGGTGGCAGGTGAAGACTCGGGATAAAGTTCAGCCCATCCCCAACGAAGGGAATTTCTCAGATTATTACAATACCAACGGCAGCATCACACCGTACCCTTAATATAGATGATGTTGGTATGCACCTGATATTAAGCCCCGGGTTCTGCACGAACTCGGGGCTTTTTTTAATTTTGAAATCAGGGGAAAACCGCTTCACTTGGCTTTGAGCATCTGGTAGCCGTAGTGTGCGAGCAGGTGGTCGAGTATTACCATAGCCGTGTAGTTCTCAGCGACCGGCCATATACGAGCCACAATCGTTGGATCACGCCTGGTGATGGCCGCCAACTTTTTGTTATCCAGTGTGTACTTGTCAATCGTCATTTGTGGCTTGTCAATCGTCGGCGTCGGTTTGACCGTAAGCCGAACAACGATGGGCTGGCCGGTAGCAAGGCCGCCTGTAATCCCGCCGGCATTGTTCGAGTCGAAGACAACCCTTCGGCTGCGCTCAGGGCAGGCCTTGCTATCTTCAGAATGCATCTGGTCGTTGGATTCTAAGCCGGTCATATCTTTGACGGCAAAGCCGGCACCAACCTCAACGGCTTTTACAGCACCAATGCCAAGCATTCTGCCCAGCTCAGCGTCGAGCTTATAGAAGACCGGCTCGCCGAGACCTGCGGGAACGCCGGTTACGACGACTTCAACTACGCCGCCGGATGAATCGCCTGTTTGGGCAATTCGGTTGCAGGCGGCAACCATCGCATCGGAGACATCAATATCAGGACAGTTCAGTATGGGATGCACACCGTATTTCTCCTGAATTTCAGCGGGGCTGAGCTTCGGGGCTTTATCGCGGATTGCGTCAATTTCCTGTTCAATCTCAGCTAATATTCTGGTCTTTTCCAAAAATCTCATATCCGGTGTGATGCGGTTCTTGACGTAAACCTGCTGGTAAAACGGGTCGAGGTCCCGCCGCATTTTTTTGTAAGCGATAGTGTAGCCGAGGGCTTTGGAATGGTCTATATCCGGACATCGAACACCGGCAGCTTCTTTAACATAGGAAAACACTTCAATTCCACATTTTTTCAGAATTTTTTTGGCTACATACCCTGCGGCAACGATGGTGGAAGTATATCGTCCGCTGAAAATGCCGGCGCCGATAGCATCGTCGTCGGGGCCGTATTTAACAAACGAAGCGTAGGACGCATGGCCGGGACGGGGGGTGCGGTTGGTGTCCTGGTATTGCTTGATGTGAATGAAATGACGGTCCAGGTTGGGAATCAGAATTGACAGCGGAGTTCCGTTGGTGTGGTTCTTGTTGTCGGCGCCCTCGATAGTATCGGCTGCGTTTAGGCCGGTATAGATAATTGGAAGGTCGGGTTCTTTTCGCGGGCTGCTCAATTCATCGGCGCCCGGCTTTCGTAGAAGTAAGTCGCCGTAAATCTCCTGCTCGGTCAATAGCATCCCCGGTGGATGGCCCTGCACTACAGCGGTTAAGCCGTCCTGGTAAGAGCCGCCTGCAATCGTTACCTGAAACATTCGTCCAATATGACAGCCAATCATTTTTCTAAAGTCTCCTAAAATCAATTGTTAGTATATGGTGAATAGTCGTCAGGAAATAGATTCCTGCTTCCGCAGGAATGACATACTATATTTATAATGATACATTACATTTATTTTGAAAAAACTTCAAACTTTTTCCAAAAGTCAGGGAAAGACTTTGCCACACACCCTTCTTGCTCGATAACCTGGTTACCCGTGGCCAATCCGGCTATGGCGAAGCTCATTGCAATTCTGTGGTCATTGTGAGGGTTTATATTAGCCCCCTGCATTTTTTGATTCCCTTCTATAACGAGCGAATTTTCGTCACACTTTGAAAAAACACCCATTTTATTGAGCTGTGAAGCTATCACCGCTAATCTGTCACATTCTTTATGCCTCAAATGGCCTATGTTCGTGAGTCTGCTTGTGCCCCGGGCAAACGCAACTGCTATTGCCAATGGCGGTACTAAATCAGGTAAATCGCTCATATCCTGTTCAATCGCATCAAGCTTTTCTCCCTGAGTGCAAATCCCCTCGTCCGTTACAGACACTCCACAGCCCATTTTCTCAAGTAACGACAAAAATGCCTTGTCACCTTGTTTTGTATCAGGGCTCAAACCGCTTACGGTAACTTTCGCTTTACAAATCGCACCAGCTAAGAAAAAGAACGAAGCACTACTATAATCGCCTTCTATTGTAATTTCTTTGCCGAGGTACTTTTTATTATTTGGGATTATTATTTTTTTATAATCATTGTTTTGTGCCTCGACACCGAATTCGGACATCATTTGCAGGGTGATGTCAAAGTATGGTTTTTCGGTCATGTCGTCAAGGCATTCGAGAGTAACACTGTTTTCGGCGCAAGCCGACGATATGGCTATCGAGCTGAAATGTTGCGGACTGTCCTGGATTTTCGCATTTCCGCCTTTTATGCCGCCACCTTGAATTCTTACAGGCAAAAACCCTTCGTTTTCAAGATATTCTATTTCACAGCCGAGTTGACGCAGACCTTTTACTACCCCCAAAACCGGCCTTTCGCGGATCCTTTTTGACCCGGTTATGATTATCGGTTTGTTGGAGAAATTTGCCGCCGAGGTCAGAAAATTCATGCCGACGCCGGATTCGCCAACATTTAATTCGTCTGATATTGGTTTGTACTTGCCAGCACAGCCGTGTACTGTTATCTGGTTGGCTGATTGCTCGATTTTAACGCCGAGCTTTTCTAAACATTCAATGACATTTAACTGGTCCTGGCCGAGTAATGGATTGTAAATGATGCTTTTTCCGTTCGCCAAAGAGCTTATAATTAAAGCTCTCAAAGTATGCGCCTTGGATGGAGGAGCCTGAACGGTAATATCGGTATTGCAGATTTTATTTACAGTTTTCATAACTACCTACACTTGAATTAAAGCCATTTGATTTGTATTTTTAGCAGAAATGGCAGGGAATTAAAAGAAGTTTTTGTGTTTTGAGTCCGCAGATAACACCGCTGTGGGTGGTCATTTATCTTTTGTACGCCAGTCGGCTTTGAGGTTTCTGTGGTCTAAAAGGATTTCTACATCGTTGACGTCGATTACGCCGTCGGTATTGATATCGCCAAGTAGATAACCTCCGGGCGACTTGGTACTGTTTAGCAGGTTATTGAGCAAAATAGTAAAATCCAAATCATTGACAATGCCGTCAGCGTTCAGGTCATACCAAAAGATGCTCTCGTCAGTTTGTTTCTCACTGAGGTTCCAGGCCAGGCCGTAACGCTGCGCTGCGGGTATCCGGTTCGGCTCATCAATATCGCTGTACGAGATGACAATCTCGTAATTGGTGTAGTTGGCGTCTGCTGCGACATAAATGTGCTCAACGTTATCAACATTGCTGTCGCTGTAGTCAAGCAGATAGTCATTGTCGGGATCGTTTGCATCAATGGCCCAAAGCTCAAGCCGTAAGTTGGCATCCTTTTCGGGTGCGGACTCGAAGGGATAAGTGCTGTTGTAATGTTTGTTCCAGACGGCTGTAACGGTAACAAGTTTGTCGTTTGGTTCTGTAATGGTTATTTGGTAAACGTTTTCAGCTTTATCGAGCAGATTATTGTCCCAGCCGGTTGTTGAAACCTCGCCCGGCTTATTTGGACCTGCAATTAGATGCTCATAAGCACTCACCGCATTTAACATCCCCGCTCCCTGAATGTAGTCCAGGGGAACCTGGTGGTCATCATCCTTTTCCAATCGGCCCTTGTGCCAGTAAGGTAGTTTGGTTGCCGAATTGAGCAGGATAGCTTTCATTACGCAATTTCCTCCCTCCGGAGAAACAGCTAAACTCAGGTTCGGGTCCTCTCTGGCTTTTTGAACGAGCAGGCCGATTGCTCCTGCAACTACAGGCGTTGAGAAACTTGACCAATTTCCGGTTGGTTCATACCGGTTGGGCTCGTTATCATCGGCAGCGAGGAAATTGCCGGGGGCAAGGATATCGGGCTTGCATCGGCCATCTGCAGTAGGGCCGAAACTGGAATGCTCCGGATAGGCCAGTGAGAAATTAGCCAGACTGGCTGCAAGGTTTTCGGTATCTACAGAGTCAACTACGCCAACACCAATGACATTTGTCCCGGCAGCCGGATAAAGAGGCGGGGCGTAAGCATCCGAGCCGTTGCCTATGCCAGCCACGACAATAAGGCCATACCGCTCGGCCATCGAGTCAATGCCCCTTGTCCACCAATCTTCAAACTGGCTGCCGAAGCTGGCGGTTATAATGTCCGCATCCGGCGGTGAGCCGGCAAATACATTATTGGTTAAAAAGTACCAGAATTCATAAATATCAGCCGTCGCTGCAGGTACAGCACCTTGATAATAAAACCGCCCCAACTGCCGATTGAATGCGTTAGGGTCCTCGCCGAGCAATATAGAACATACGGCTGTCGAATGAGGGGAAATACCGGCTGACGGCCCGGCTTGGTCGTTAAAATTGAATTGCTTGCCCGCAAAGCAATTATGCTCGGTACTCGGGCGGTAATCGTTTTGCGGTTCGCCGTCAATATAAGTGATACTTCGGCAAATAAGGGCGAATTTGACGCCGGAACCGGTTAAAGAGGAATCGAGTTGTCTTAACTGATAAATCCCGGCGTAATTCAGCCCTTGCGGCTGCAGTATTTTCTCTGTCGGCTGACCTTCGACTCCGCCGGCAGCGGCGAGAGGATACGGAAAAAACAGGGCTATACAAGCCATCAGGCCGCTTACGAGTATTTTCTTATCGCTCTGAATCATTCCATTGTTCCGAAAACAGGTACTCACATCTATATAATAGCAAAAATAAGGCCTTTTTTCAAGTAGATTACCCATCAGGTTTCCATGATACAGCCTTTTCAGCATTGAAAAGGGCGTCTGTCGGAAACTTAATTTAGAAATCTTGCCTTTATCGAGTGCAGTTGCTATACTCAAACCGATATTTCGGCTTATCTTCAGCAGGGGTTTGGCATAATTATGAAAGTAATCTTAAATTGCGAACAAATCGAGCAGATTCTCAGGGATTTAACAGGTCATATCATTTCTGAAATTCCGGCCGAACTGGATGTCGCTGTAATTGGTATTCGCAGCAGAGGAGAGATTCTCGCCCACAGGTTATCGAGCCGACTATCACAGCAACTAAGTAAAAATATCCCGTGCGGGACGCTGGATATAACGCTTTACCGCGACGATTTAAACTCGCCGCAGGGCAGTGCTCAGCCGCAGGTGCGAACTACCGAAATTGGTTTCGATATAGACGATAAAATCATTATTTTAGTCGATGACGTTCTATATACAGGCCGGTCGAGCCGTGCAGCGATGGATGCACTTATAGATTTGGGCAGGCCGAGAGCGATTAAATTAGCTGTCCTTGTTGACAGGGCCGGCAGAGAGCTGCCGATACAGGCTGATTACGCAGGTTTCAAAGCCGACGTTGCGCCCGGCAAATTAGTACAGGTCAATTTTACCGAGTCGGATGGAAAAGACCAGGTCGTTATCGAATAGTTAATTGTGCCCTGTGACTCGTTGTTTAGAAATCGAGTCACGAGCGACGAGTCACGAAACTATGGCGTTAAGAAGAAAAAGTAAACAATTCAGGTGGCATCGCAAACATCTGCTGGGCTTACGTGAATTGAGCGCCGAGGAGATTACGTATATTCTTGACACGGCCAAAGGTTTTGAGCAGATAAGTACTCGCTCGGTGAAAAAAGCTCCGCCTTTGCGCGGCAAAGTCGTAGTGAATCTGTTTTTTGAAGACAGCACACGAACGCGAAACAGCTTTGCCCTGGCCGCAAGCCGATTAAGCGCAGATATTATAGAGTTCACCAAAAAGGTAAGTTCGGTCAGTAAAGGTGAGACACTATTAGATACCGCCAAAAACCTGGAAGCTATGGGAATTGACATCGTTGTGATTCGGCACAATGCCGGCGGTGCACCGAAATTCCTGAGCAGGAATATCAATGCCTGCGTGGTTAATGCCGGCGACGGTTTCTGTGAGCACCCCACGCAGGGTCTTTTAGATGTTTATACCATTCGTAAAATAAAGGGCAGTCTCGAAGGCCTTAAAATAGCAATCGTCGGCGATATAGCCCACTCTCGGGTTGCCCGCAGTTGTTTGTGGGCGATGACAAAACTCGGTGCCGAAGTTATATTCGTCGGCCCGCCGACACTAATGCCAACACAGGTAGGCCGGCTGCCGGTCAGTGTAAGCTATTCGCTCGATGAGGTTATCGAAAAGGTCGATGTGATAAATATGCTCCGAATTCAGTTCGAGAGGCTCGGCGGCAATCCTTTTCCTTCAGTACGTGAGTACTCGCATTATTTCGGCCTGACTGCCGAGCGTATGAAAAGGGCAAAACCCGATATCCTGGTTATGCACCCCGGGCCGATTAACAGAGGTCTTGAAATAGAAAGCGAAGTAGCTGACGGGGCAAACAGCGTTATCCTGGAACAGGTGAAAAACGGCATGGCTGTAAGAATGGCGGTGCTGTTTCTGGTTAATCAGGCGGCAGCACAAAAGAATTGATTATTGATTATTGATAATTGATTATTGCAACTCGAAAGGAGACAAAGGCTATGGCCGCAATAGAGATAGAAAGAATGTTAACCCTCGTACCGCAGCTATTAGAGATCCCTCACAGCAGGATTTGGACGACATATGACAGGGAAGCGGATGTGCTCTATGTTAATTTCAAAAAGCCAAGCCACGCTGATGACTCTGAACTCACGGATGATGACATCATAGTCAGGTATGAAGCAGGGCAAATTGTAGGCGTTACCATACTGAACGCAAGCAAAAGAACAGTACAGTAGCAAAGACGGGACAAATGGCTGTAAGAATGGCGGTGCTGTTTCTGGTTAATCAGGCGGCAGCACTGGAAAAATGATTATTGATGAATAATTATTGATTATTTTTATGAGTACCGAACTGCTTATAAAGAATGGTCGGGTGATAGACCCTGCGAACGGCATCGATAAAAAATGCGACTTGCTTATCGTTGACGGCCTGATAGCCGAGCTTGGCAAAATTGAAAAATCCGCGCAGAACGTTATCGATGCGACCGGTAAGCTGGTTACGCCGGGCCTGATTGATATTCACGTTCACTTCCGTGAGCCGGGTGATGAAGAAGAAGAGACAATTGCAAGCGGCTCAGCAGCAGCGGTGGCGGCTGGCTTCACCTCGGTTGTCTGTATGCCGAATACCAATCCTCCTATCGAAAATGAAACTGACGTCGAGTATATCCATCGAAAGGGCAGACAGGCAAGAAAAACCCATGTCTATACGATGGGGGTTATTACAAAAAAAAGAGAAGGCGTTGAATTAGCCGAGATGGGATTTATGGCTGAGGCCGGTGCCGTTGGTTTTACCGACGACGGTAACGGCGTTCAGAATCCGGCGGTTATGCTGCGGGCGCTGAAATATGCCGCTATGTTTGATGTGGTCATAGCCCAGCATTGCCAGGACGACAACTTTGCCGGTCAGGGCGTGATGAACGCAGGCTTGCATTCAACAATACTCGGTCTGCCGGGGGCCGATGCGCTGGCTGAAGAGGCGATGCTGTGGCGGGATATTCAGCTTGTTAAAAAAACAAACGTTCGCTATCACGCTCAGCATATATCGACAGCGGGGGCGGTTGAGCTGATAAGAGCTGCCAGGAAAGATTCTTTGCCGATTACCTGCGAGGTTACGCCGCACCATTTGCTTTTGACCGAGGATTGCTGCGCTGAGGTGGACACCAATTACAAGGTGAATCCGCCATTGCGAACGGCCAAAGACATCGAGGCCCTGAAAGAGGCAATCGCCGAAGGACTGATTGACGCTTTGGCCACCGACCATGCTCCGCATTTGCAAAGTGAAAAAGAGCTGGAATTTTTGACCGCACCATTCGGCATAGCGAGCTTGGAATGCGCTTTGGGTCTTTACGTTAAGGCACTTGTTGAGCCGGGTATTCTGGACTGGCCAGGACTTATTAAATTGATGACGGAAAAACCAGCTAAGATAATCGGTGTTGATAAAGGGACACTTGGCAAAGGCAAACAGGGCGATGTTACTATCATCAACCCGAACGCTGAGTATGAAATTGACGTAAATAAATTCCGCTCTAAAAGCAGAAACTGTCCCTATAACGGCTGGAAGGTTACAGGCAAAGTTGAAAAGACGATTGTCGGCGGAGAGATAAGATTCGGAGCGTAAAGCTTAATAAAGATGCCGATTATTATTGATGGTTACAATCTGCTGTGGTCAGTTCAAGAGACAGGCGATGGTCCCGAACCAATTAGTGATGTTCAGTTGTGCCATATCATAGGCAGATTCTTAAAAGCGACCGGCGAAGATAGCCAAATTATTTTTGATGGTACAGGACCGCCGGACAAAAGCGGATTCGATAATATAAGCAATCTGGAAGTCTTCTTTTCTGGCCTTTCCACCGATGCCGACACAGTAATCGAGAACAAGATAAGGGCAAACACCGCACCGAAAAGACTAACAGTGGTCAGCAGCGACCGGAGATTGAGAGATGCTGCCAGAGCAAGAAAAGCGATATCGATAAAATCACAAGATTTCTGGAATAATGTCCAGAAGCAGTTGAGCCGGAAAAGAACAAGCAAAGAGCCGGCAGCGAAACAACTGGGACTTAGCAAAGGCGAAACCGAACAATGGCTTAAGTTTTTTGGCCTTGAGCAGTGATTATGCATAAGGGTATGTTGGAGGCCAAGCCCGCTCCGAAGAGGTCGTTTTAGATATATATTTTGTCCGTCATTCTTGGGAAAGCGATGCACTGGCGGATATGCTTTTCACCGGTCAGCCAGGCAACGGTTCGCTCGACGCCGAGTCCGAAGCCGCCGTGCGGCACCGAGCCGTATTTCCGCAAATCCAGATACCAGTTGTAATTCTCAATGTTCAAACCCTGTTCGCCGATTCGCGCAATCAGCAGGTCGTAATCGTCCTCTCTGACCGAGCCGCCGATGATTTCACCGAAGCCGGCGGGGGCAAGCAAATCGAAATTCAAAACGACCTTGCTGTTATTTTGATCGGCCTTCATATAAAATGCCTTGGCCTGCTTAGGATAGTGTGTGATAAAGACGGGCTTTTCGTGCATTTGGGAGATTATAGTTTCGTCCGAGCCGCCTAAGTCTTTACCCCATTGAAATTCAGCGGCCAATTCGGCATGCCTGGGGTTGTTTTCGATTTTGGTATTCGTTTCTACAAGTACCGTGCG
>CAJVYN010000078.1 GCA_913009355.1 uncultured bacterium
TTATTTTTTTTTTTTTTTTTTCAAGCAGAAGACGGCATACGAGATAAAGGAATGTGACTGGAGTTCAGACGTGTGCTCTTCCGATCTGATTTTGTGCTTATTCGTATATCTCTGTGATTTGGAAATCGCAAGCCAGCGGGAATCCGGAGACCAGTGAGGAGCTGTTTTCATCCGGCCTGCGAGCAACCGCTCCAGTTGGAAGGTTTCCATATCCAGCACAAAGACCCCGAACGTTCTTTCACTATCTTTGTCCGGCTGGCAGAAGCCCACAAAAGCCAGTTTGCGCCGGTCAGGAGACAGCTCCATATACCAGGGAACGCAATCTCGAAGCGGAACCATGGGGATCTTTTCGCCTGTCCGCAGGTCAACCAGCATAACCTGGTTATTTACAAACGGTCGGCCGCTACTTCCGATTGGTCGATTCCCGGAATGGGCAAAAAGCACACTGCGCACTTCAATCAACGCCGTATCCGGCCCCAATCGCTGGACAACCCTGGGAGAACCTCCTACAAAGTTTGTGATATGACGGGCCTGTCCCGACCCCAGGTCAACAGCCCATAGTGAATGTAGCTGGTAATCGCGGATTGTCGTAAAGAACAGTGCATCGGGCTTTAGTTGCCTGCCTGGCTCTCCCAGCCAGTTGCGCGAGTAGTCGGTATTCTCGATGGTTTCGGCAGGCGAGGCGGCCGCTCCTGAGGCAACCATAGCTCGTTGGCCTTCATAAACAATTTGTTGACTGTTCGCCGCCTCAATGGCTACCGAGCCGGATAGCACAGTTACAATGAAAATTGCTTTTTGCAATGCGTTTCTTAATCGTTTCATAGTTTCATCCTCCTTTTGAGAGATGGCTGGTAACAGCCGGCAATTGAATTGGGTTCCGAGAACACGCAGCGTCGCCGCCGGTGTTTCGATTGATAAGGTCTGCTCCTCAGATGGAGTAATATCTGCCCGTATTTCACCGCGTAGCAGCCGCATTGTGGGCGATGCACTTGAGCGCTGGCCAACGCAGACAAGCTCGGTACCGGCACAGAGCCACAGCGTACTTCCGTCAGCAAGCCGGATGCGCAGCCCGCCGCCAGGGCCGACTTGCAATCGGTCGCCCGTCTCTAAAGCATCCCCCGGAGCCAGCGGCTTTTCTTCGTTATCTGCGGTAACACGGACACATCGACCCCGAACGATATCAACCTGCCCGATAGAAGCCGGCGCCAGGTCCACTTGCTCACGCGGCACATCCGCTCTTCGAGATATGATGACAGTAAAGACCAGAACGGCAGCCACTGCAAGAGCCGAAGCCGACCATGCAAGGAGCCGGCGCCGGGACAAAAGCAACTGCTCTATGTGGGCCGAGATCCGCTCCCATCGACAGGACTCAGGTTGCCCCATTAGTTTGTGCTGCCCGGCCTGCCGCTGCGCCTCTTCAGGCGTTTCGGCCAACTTTTGCAGGACGGCATCTACTGTCTCTTGCGGTGGGCCAGCCATAACCGACTCATTTTTGAGAGCATTTACAGCTTCATCCAAAATGTCTTTTTGCTTTCTCATAATACCGCCTCACTTTTCTTCTTTGACGACAACTGTCTTAAGAAGTTCGCGAAGTTTCGCCCTGGCCCGGTGCAGCCGTACGCCAGCCGCATTAGTTCTTATACCAAGCTCTTTAGCAATTTGCCGATAGCTCATATCATTCAGGTATCGCAGGCAAAAAACCTCAGCTTCTTGCGGCGGCAGTTGCCCTAACGCCTCTCGTAACCTCACAGCTAACTCCCGCGTCTGTGCCTGCTGAGCCGGGCCCGGATTCGCACCTGGCACAATAGCCAAATCCACCGCATCTGCACAAACTTGCGCTCGTCGAAATCGCTGACGCAACTTATCTATCGCCCGAACGGTAGCCAGCCGGGTCAACAACGCAGGAAAACTCCGTACTCGCTGGCGGCGTGAGACTTTCAAAGCGCAAATGAACGTCTCCTGGAAGCAGTCGGCTGCATCCGCACGGTTACCCAGCAACCTGTACGCCGTCTGCCACACAGCCGGGCCGTGTTTTTCGACAATTAGCCGCCAATCAATCACTTGCAAGCAAATCTCCTCTTGAACAACCACCGACAATATGATAGTCGAAACGCTGGTATGTTTTATTACAAAAAAGTTAAATTTTTACTTGCAAAGATTTGTGCAGTGCTGCAAAATAGCAACGCCTGATGTTCGCCGAGATACTCAGGCGTTAATAAACGATATGCGTCGAAGTAAAGCGGGGTGTAATTTAGTAAAGATGGAGGCGAGAAATGACTGGTAAAATGCAATTCATTGGTCTTACCTTCTTGATTTGCACATTACTGCTTGGCGGCTGCAACTCCCTTCGCAGAGGCCTAAAGGCCAAGTCCCCTCAGGTCGATGAAGTTAAGAGAACCCCGGCTGAGAAGAACAAGGCCAAGTTGCTGAAGACAATTGACCGCAAATTTGAAAATCCCCAGGCACACTTCGAGCTGGGCCAGTTGTATCAGGCGGACGGGCTGTGGGCTCAGGCGGAGAACGAGTATAATATCGCTTTGAGTTTTGACCCTGTGCTCAGGGAGGCCCAGGCGGCGAGGGTGAAAGTGCTGCTGGACAGCGGCGACAAGGCCAAGGCCGATATCCTGATTGATATCTATATGGGCCAGGTTTCCAGTTCGGCGGCCGGCTCGCTTCGGCTTGCGCTGGCGTTCCAAAAACAACGGCTTGATGAGTATGCATTAACCTGCTATCAGCAGGCGCTTCGTTTGGCGCCGAATTCGGCGAAGATTAACAGGCAGATAGGCTACTATTATTTGAGCAGGAACAACAAGGTCCAGGCACAGGAATATTTGAGCCGCAGTTTTCAGCTTAATCCCAACCAGCCGGAAGTGGCCGGCGAACTTGGCCGACTCGGTATCGCCGTACGAATACCGCGAAAGACCGAGAAGAACACGAGGAAGCTGGATAAGATTGTAGAGCAGTCCGACAAAGCGTATTGATTATTGCTTCGGTTTTCTATAGCCCTGTGGCGAAAGGATTCGCTGCGGGGTTTTATTGGTTCAGCCGTCGCTGCGCTTCAGTTGGGTTACACGCCACATGAGTTTAGGCGCTGAGGTTTGTACTTCGAGGCCGTGGCGCCCTGGATGAAGTTTCACCATTCCCAAAAATCATAGTGAAAATCTATTTCCGCATCTTCCTTTGCATCTTCGCTTCCTGATAGACCGCTTCGACAGAATTCAACTGCTCCTCCAGGAATTGTATATTTATATACAAATCAGGATAGCGTTTGGCTAATGTTATCAGGGTCTTATAGTCACTTTTGGCGTTGCGCAGGATTTTCAGCGCCTTGGGCATGGGTGGGGCGTACCCAATCTGTTTGATTTTGAGGTCAAGGGACTTGCTTAGCTTACCGACTCTTAGCTTTGCCCTTTTAAGTTCTTTTCCGGCCTTTTGGATATCATCGTTTATCACAATCTCAGCGCCCTCGGCGCCCAAATCACGGAGAAGCTCCTGTCGTGAGTCGACAATTTTATCGGCAATTTCACATTTAACCGCTTCTGCCGCGGTCAATGTCAAAAGCGATCCTTTTTCGCTCCAGGTATGCACAATGCGTTGGTTCGGCCTTTTGTTCACCGGCTCGATAAACAATCTCTTCTCGGCCTCGGCCACCTCGATAGCTTCGATATCCTTATCGACCATAGCTCTTGCCAGCAGTCCGGGCCGACCGTTTTGCTCAGCCAGAGAGGCAAGATATGCCCGCCAGATTGAACTGAATTTCTCGCCCACCGCTTCGCCGTAGGTCTCTTTGAGATCTTTCGGGCCGGTATTAGAAACAGTTATCATTGTAGCAGCGCCTATGACAGTGTTGTCGGCCATATAAACTTTATCGCAGGCCAGCGCTACGGCGGCGCCGGCTGATATGGCCCCTCCGTATTTACCGCCCTTGATAAAAGCGACCACCTGACAGTTGCTCACCTCCGCAATCGCCGCACAAATCCGCTGGGCCAAATCAGTTCGTCCGCCGGGCGTGTCTATCTCAAGCACAATATACAATGGGCCTTCGTCTGAAGCCCTGGTTATCGCCTGCTCCATCGCCAGGGTTTCTATCTGCAGCATAATCTGGTCTTCGAGCGTTAAAATAATTATCTTATTATTCCTGCCCAGTCGGTCGGCAACGATATTCCACTCGGCCAGATTTAGCTTAACTACGCCCTTTTCCTGCGTCTGCACGATGGCTTTGCTACCTTCGGTCCGGCTGGTTGCGTATCCATACAGCACTTCTCCAGTCCGGCGATGTGTAAACGTATCCGCAAAGCAGGTTGAGATAAAGGGGGCCAGTACCACAAAAACCGCAAGAATCATTGTCTGTAACTTGTGCATTTCACCAACCGGTTTTCTCCGCCGAGTATTAGTGCGGAAGCATTTTAAACATCGAGGTTTTGTACTTCGAGGGCGTGCTCCTGGATAAAGTTTCGCCGTTTCTCCACGTCATCACCCATTAATATACTGAATAGTCTGTCAGCTTCGCCGGCATCATCGATCGCCACCCTCAACAAAGTCCGCGTGGCAGGGTTCATTGTCGTATCCCACAATTGGTCGGCGTTCATCTCGCCCAGGCCTTTGAAACGTTTTATCTCAATTCCCTTGCCGCCAATTTGTCTTATGCCGGCGCAGATATCACCGAGTGAGGCGATGTCGTATTTCTCCTGGCCGTTGATTAGGCCGAACTTGGTGGCGACAGATTCGCCGGAAACGGTTTTGGCCGGCTTTAACAGGAAATCCTTTATGTCCAACCCAAAGTCGGCCTTGAGCTTTTCGTTTATATGATTGATTCGAGCCACCTCGTGGAGGTCCTCGCCGACAATCGCTTCTTCGCCCTCGGTTTTGATGCTGTCATTTAGTTCATCGAGGCGTTTTTCGTACTCGGCCTTGTCGTAATAAACCTCCTCCTGGCCTTCGACACAGACACGGAACTGCGGAAGTCTGGTGCCGTCATAATAGGCCTGCACGAAGTCGGCAAACTTGATTCCACGCCTACTCAGGACAACTATGGCGCGTTCTATTTCAGCGAGGTCTTTTACAAGGCCTGCAAGCTGTTTGTCCGATACTTTCTGCGTCTTTTTGCCCTTCTTTCCATCCCTGAAGACAAGTTCTGTGCCTTCCAGCCCGCGAGCAATCATCCGCTTGTGCATTTGATTTTCGCTCAGAATATATTCAGACTTCTTTCGCCCCTTAACTTTGATTTCGTACAGTGGCGGCTGGGCGATATAAATCATACTCTTATGGAACAACTCCTGCATCTGCCTGAAGAAAAAGGTCAGCAGCAGTGTTCGGATATGGGCGCCGTCAATGTCGGCGTCTGTCATTAAGATTATCTTGCCGTATCTGCACTTGTTCAAATCAAACTCGTCGATGCCGATGCCGGTTCCCAGAGCGCTTATGATGGTTCTGATTTCTTCGTGTGCAAGCATTTTTTCCAGCCGTGCCTTTTCGACGTTGAGGATCTTTCCTTTCAACGGCAGGATTGCCTGGATGTTTCTATCTCTGCCGGCCTTTGCCGAACCGCCGGCTGAATCTCCTTCCACAACGAAAATCTCGGTGGATTCTTTTTGTTTGCTTGCGCAGTCCCACAACTTGCCGGGCAGGTTAGAGCCGCTCAGCGCGCCTTTGCGTCTTGTCAATTCGCGCGCCTTTCTGGCTGCTTCTCTGGCTGCGGCGGCCTGAATCGCCTTATTCAAAATCCGTTTTGCCTCTGCGGGATGCTCTTCGAGGTAATGGCCTAATTGCTCGTTAATCGTGGTCTCAACGAAACTGCCCACTTCCGGATTGGTCAGTCGCACTTTTGTCTGAGCTTCAAAATGCGGGTCGGCCAGCTTTACCGCCACTACCGCAGTCAAACCTTCCCGCAGGTCATCGCCGGTGGTAACCTGGCCGTTCTTCAGTAGATTATTATTTTTGGCATAATAGTTCATTGTGCGTGTCAGGGCGGTTCTAAAGCCCGAAAGGTGTGTGCCGCCGTCAATGTTGCGGATGTTGTTGGCGAAGACCAGTACATTTTCAGTATATCCGTTGTTGTACTGCATAGCCACTTCACAGCTCAGCATCGCTTCATTATCCTGCCTGGCGAAAAAGATAACGTCCTTGTGCAGAGTCTCTTTGCCCTCGTTCAGGTGTTTAACGAAGGCCCTGATGCCGTCGTCGAACTTGAAGACTTCTTTCTTGTTATTTCTATCATCCCTGAAGGTAATCTGCAGTCCCCCGCTGAGATATGCCATCTCCCGTATTCGTTTCAGCAGTGTATCGTATCCGAACTCAGCGTCGCCGAATATTTCTTCGTCCGGCTTGAAGGATATTTTCGTACCGCGCTTGTCGCTGGCGCCGATTTTCTTCACCCGTCCTTTGGCAGCACCCCTGATGCACTCGAAGTGATAATGCTTTCCATCACGATAGACGTCGGCTTCAAGCCATTCACTGAGGGCGTTAACCACACTGACACCTACGCCGTGCAGACCGCCGGCCACTTTATAACTGTCGCTGTCAAACTTGCCGCCGGCGTGCAACGTTGTGAGCACAACCTCCAGGGCACTGGTTTTCGCTTCTTTGTGCAGCTCGACCGGTATGCCCCTGCCATTGTCCTCGATAGTGCAACTGCCGTCGACCTGGATATGCACAGTTACATTATCACAATATCCAGCCAATGCTTCATCGATGGAGTTGTCTAACACCTCATAGACCAGATGGTGCAGTCCTCCACTTCCGCGGTCGCCGATATACATATCCGGCCGTTTGCGCACCGCCTCCAAACCCTCGAGTATCTTTATGTTACTTGCGTCATATTTGTGTTCTTTTATCAACTTTTCACCTGCAGCTGTCACTCTGTGCAACCCCTTTGCTTTTAGTTTTTTAATCGAGAAATGTTCAGCCGATAACAAACTTGATTTCTTTTATTCTTGCCCGCGGACACCTTAGCTGCAACTGCTCAAGAAGCTCTGAACTACACAATCGCAGCTCGTGCATATACGGCGGTAAATCTACCAGCACTTTTAGTTGGCCGCCGGAAATATCGTCAATTTTACAGTGTCGGCAAAGTTCAGCCGGCAGCAGTTGGTTCCACAGTTCAGCTACCGGCCCAAACCTGGCCTGCCGCGGTGAAACCGAGGTCTCCATAAGCTGCTCGACGGCATCGCCTAACCTGGTGGTCCTGCCTGGCTTCGGCTTTTTTCGCCACCTGGTGACACTCAATAGTTGTTCGTCTTTATCCATAATTATTGTTTTTTGCTTTTTGCCCGGCCACTTGCCACGTCCGGCCCACGGTGCTTATGTCCAGCCCACAGCGTCTATATCCGGCCCACGGTGCTTATGTCCGGCCCACCTGCTTGTGCGCGGCCGCCTCTGGGACGAGAGACGGAGTATGAGCTAACCCAGGTTGATTGGCATCAGGACGTAAAGGAAGTCTTTTCCGCTTTTTATCAGACCCGGCCTGTCCGTCTGACCCAACTCCAGCTCGAATTCCGCTGTTTGGATAACTCGCAAGACATCTATGAAAAACTGTGGATTAAAGCCAATCTCAATAGGTTCGCCCTTATAATCGACAGGCATCTCAATTTGTGCATCGCCGGTCTCCGGCGCTCTGCAGGAAAACACCAGCGTCTTCTTGCCTATCGATAATCTAATACCCCTGGACTCCTCACTTGTCAGCAGCGCTGAACGGCGAACGGCACTTAATACCACCTCGGTTGACAGTGTCAGCTTCTTATCGTAATCGGTCGGGATTATATCCTCGTATTGCGGGAAATTGCCTTCGACAAGATTCGAGCTTATAACCACGTTCGCACAGCTAATCAGTATCCGGTTATCGCCAAGCTTAACTGCAACAATATCTTTGTCGCTGCTGCCGATTTTATCTAACAAAGCCATCGTTTTAGCCGGCACTATTATCTTCACTGCCGCCGCCTGCTCATCCGGGGCCGCAGCTAAGTTGACCCTGGTACGTGCCAATCGCCTGCCGTCGGTAGCAACCAGCAGCAGTCTCTTGTCCTTAATTTCCCAAAGTATTCCATTAAGTGCATAGCGAGTGCTCTCTTTGGCCGTGGCAAACAGACATTGCTCAATACCAGCTTGAAGGTCCTGCAACCCGATTTCTATATCAGCTTTGCCCTCGAAACCCGGGACTACCGGGTATTGGCCCGGCTCATGACCATAAATTGTAAAGTGGCTGTCGGCTCCCTGAATTTTACAGGCACCATCCTCGGCCTGTAATAACAGCACTTCGTCAACACTTTCCCGCACGATAGCTGCCAGTCTGTCCGCCGGGACAATAACCTCGCCGGGCTTATCGACCGTAACCTCAGAAACCAGATAATTGATACCAACATCCAGGTCTGTAGCGCAAATCCGAACGTCCTTTTCGCCGGCGGTAATTTGTACACAACGTAATATCGGCTTGGGTGTTCGGCTTGGCACAACGGACGTTAACAGGCCTAAAGCCTCTGCAAGAGCAGCTCTATTAAAATTTACTTTCATAATAAACCTCTATATAAGCGTCAAAATACGAGCATTAACAGGGTTACGATAACAGTGTAGTTTACACCAAAAATTACATACCCACAATCTTTTTTGTGAAAAAAGATTGACGTTTTAGCAGTGGTGCCCCAGGTATGTAAAGCTCACGTATAAATATTTCATCCCTGGGCGGTGTATTATCTAATGTCCTTTTGCGGGCGACGCTAACTATTATATTAAGAATATATAAACAATAGTATTAGTAGTCATATAGGCTGTTAAATTGTTAGGTTTCCGATAGAGATAACACCTAACATCTTGTATCTCAAGCAGTTAAAGCTAATATGTGCCCGCAGTTTTTTGTGGATAACCTGTTAGATTATGCGTGAATTTATTTAGCGGAACTAACAGCCGGAAACGTTTAACAGTATTGATACATTAATTGTTATGGGAACTAACCGGTTTATTAACAGCTTATCCACCGTTGTGAATACCGGCGGAGGGAGGAGAAAGCGGTGAGTATGGACGGCTGGGCGCAAGTCAGATTTTTTCATTGAGCTTAATCATATTTTTAGCTGTCTCCAGGACTCTGTTTCTAAGAGCTTTAGGAGCCAGTATCTGAACCTGGTCGCCGTAGCCGAGTATCCACCATATTATTTCACCAAGGCCGTCAACTCGAAACTCGAGGATGACGGAGTTGTCGCTGTTTCGTGTGACTTTTTGTGTACTGTGCCATTGCACCTCAGCGACATTCTCAGCTACCCTGGGCAGGAACCGCAGCTTGACATTGTAGATTCTACCTTCCGGTATCATAGACCATGCCCTGCCGAGAAAGTCTGCCAAGTCAAAGTCCCCTCCGCCCAGGAAGCATTTATCTGATGTATTCAATTTCTTGATACGGTTAAGCTTAAAAGTACGGATACTTCCGTGTAAACCGGACATGCCCAGCACATACCATGCCCGCTGGTTATACAGCAGATGATAGGGACACAGTTCGATGTCGAGAACTTTGTTCTCGAAAAGCGAATGGTAGTGAATATTCACCTTGCGTTTACTTGTGATAGCTTTTTGTAATTTTGCAAAAGTTTTATCAAGCAGTTCTGTCGGCGCCTGTGCGCCAACTTTCGTAGAGATATTCTGCAGGGCTGTATTACAGTATTGTCTGATTTTAGCAGGCAGGTTATTTTCGATTTTTAAGCCGGCCAGCAGCGCTGAATTCTTAAATGGCAACTGGATTTGGCTCCCTGTCTTGTGAATCAGCAGAAGCAGACTCAGCGCCTCCTGCAGGTTCAGGGCTATAGGCGGCAGGAAAAATTCAGGGTCTATAGTATAACCGCCGGCTTTGGCATTGTAACGATATGGTACGCCGATGGCCTGCAGCTCTTCCAAATCCCGGAAGATTGTTCGCCGGCTCGTTCCGAATATTTTCGCCAGGTCGTTAGCGGCATAACTTTTTCCCGCTTGCAATGATGTTAAAATCTGCACAACCCTGCTAATTCTGCTGGATTTCATACAATGATTATACGCTTAATGTGGCGGCGAGATCGGAAGAGCACACGTCTGAACTCCAGTCACATTCCTTTATCTCGTATGCCGTCTTCTGCTTGAAAAAAAAAAAAAAAAAAACATATATAACTTACCATTCTTTGAATCCGAAGACAAAGGCAGCATCAATGGCACTACAGTACGACGGTCAAGCCGACTACACAGTAGTAAATAGGGAAGT
>CAJVYN010000079.1 GCA_913009355.1 uncultured bacterium
CCCGGCGTTATAACCCCGCCGCTGACGGTAAATCTAAATGCTTCTTCTATTGTCATATCCAAATCTATCGTTTGTTCTTTCGGAACCATTATGATAAAACCGGTAAACGGCGTAGGTGAGGTAGGAATGAAAACCGTCAGGAGCTCTTTCTCCAGATTGTCTGCCACTTTTTTAAGCCCACTGCCGGTTACCATACCTATCGACCATATACCCTTTCGCGGATACTCTGCGGCAACAACTCTTGAAAATGACAGTTTGTCCTGACCGTCCTGTGTAAGAAAAAAATCGGTAACCTGTTTTATATAGGGATAGACCCGCCTCAAAAACGGTGTATTCATTATGAACTTTTCAATTATTCGCCACAATGTCCTGCCAACCACGCTGGCCAGCAATGCTCCTATCATGCAAACGGCAATCAGCGCCATAATAAAACCGGCTATCGAGCCTGGGCCTTCCACCCAAACTGTATCCAGCACTCCTTTGCTAACACCTCCTTCGCCCTGGATGAACATTATCAGCCGAACCAGACCGCGATTTATATGAATACTGATATTTTCCTGGATGAATCTGTAACCCCAGATGAATATCCAGATTGTCAGCATAGTCGGCAACAGTACCGCCATACCACGCAAAAAGTAGCTTTTGAAGCGTCTCGTAATACCCATATTCTTAACAACAGTCTTTTGCTGTTATAAATTTAGCGATTTTTGTTCTATCGAAGCTGTTTATAAAACCACACCTTACCCATAGAACCGCAGGTTAATTTATCGACTTATTATAGTCAATAGAAAAGTCTTTCGGCAAATGTGCACCGAGAAGATGTATAGCCGCCCCCGGCAAAGAGGCAAGTATCCATACAGCCCGCTGGCACAACGCCAGCGCATACGCTGAGTCCTCCGAAACGTTGGCAATATTAATAAACAGAACCATAAGCATACCTTCCACCACTACGGCACCGCCGATACTAATGGGTATGGCCCCCAATACCCACGTTAGCGTAAAGAAGACATAGTAATACTTAATGCCGGCGGTAATCCCAAGACTTCTCCCAAGAAACCAGAAGCCGGTAATTACCATAATCTGCAGAAAAAAGGTCAACCCAAATACCGCAAGTATCGTCAGGGGCTTGCTGCAGTAAAGAATAGCAGAATCTTTGAATTTTCCGATTGCTCTCAGGCTATGCGCGCAGATAAATGACCATGCTTTTGCCGGTATCGTTCGAGTTGGTTTGTAAAGAACAAATCCGAGAAGAACGATTGTCAGAGCTGCAAAAAACACGAGAAGAATCCCTTTGTATTCGCCTGCGGACTGAAGAAAGCCGCCTTTTCCCTCAGTGGCAATTATATCGTTCCGGCCTTGTAGAAAAAACATGTAGAAAAAAGCAGCTATTATCAGTGTACTTAACAGCCCGACGGCTCTGTCGACAAAAACACTCAATGCCGCTTCAAACTTTCTGTTTGTATGCCTTGTAACATACCAGGCCCGAATCAGATCACCACCTACGGAACCCGGCATGCAATTATTGTAAAAAAGTCCCAGGAAATGCAGTCTTACCGCCGCCCAAAATCCTATAAATATCGATTGAGCCCTCAGTAATATCCACCAGCGAAATCCCACAATTATCTGGCTGACAATGAAAATACCGAGGATAGCTATAAAAATCAGGGCATTAATTTCTGTTAACTTTCGCCATCTTTGTTCCTGGCTGCCCCAAACTATCGCCCCGATAATCCCGACAGTAACAAAAGCTATACGCAGAAACAGAAATATGTGTTTGCTCTTTAGCTTGGGCATTGAAACAAGTTTTCCTTAAAAAGACTTGTTTTTACAGATAATAACGTGTAAATTGACAATTGACAATTGAATATTGAAAAGAAAAACAATAGTCAATGGAGTAACAGGTGGCAGCAAAGCAAAGTATCGAGGAAAGTCTGGAATTTATTCCGAAATTCGATGACAATGGCTTAATATCGGCTATAGCCCAGGACGCAAAAACCGGCCAGGTATTGATGGTTGCTTATATGAATCGAGCGGCACTCGATTTGACAATTCAAACAGGTCTGGCCACATACTTTAGCAGAACACGCCGGAAATTATGGAGGAAAGGCGAAGAAAGCGGCCACATCCAAAAGATAGAACAAATACTCGTCGATTGTGACCAGGACTGCCTTATCCTCAAAGTAACCGTTGATGCCGGCCAATGTCATGTGGGCTACCAATCCTGTTTTTACCGGGCATTGAAGAAAGGCAGCGGCAAAGAGCTTAAATTTGTCGCGGAAAAGGTCTACAACCCCGAAAAAATTTACAAAAAGTAGAAAAAACTTCCGCTGCCTGCACGAGCATATCTGCTTGACACAAAACAACTTACCGAATTTGTGCTTCGATAACTTATAAAAAAATACCTATCGTCCGATAATTTCCTTGACTTCGACTCGACAACTCGGTAAGTTCAAGGGTGAGTTGTTGTGTTTTGGCGAGAGGAGTAGAGTGGTGAAAGTGTCTTTTCTTCTGTTTCAGCTTTTCCCCCACGTTGAGAATCGTCCAGGAAGAGCACGTCCCGCCAGGAAATTTGACAATAACAGCAATCCGGTAGACTTGCAGGCTGGGAGCCTGTTAAATATATGATAGGTAGTAAATTTATAGTTTTTTTAGAGGAGGTGGGGATATGGAGCATACCTGTTGCGTTGTCTTCATTTGTGTTCTCTGAAAAGTTGTACGCCGTGTAAGTAATGTAAGTAAAATTAAAAAAAGAAGGAAGGGAGGATTAGAAAATGAAAACATTAAGAGCGATTGCAGTCTCGGCAGCATTTCTGCTAATAGTAGCCCCTGCTGCATCAGGCATTCTGCTGGTGAATCCTGCAGAGCTTGATAGTTTGGGCTGGGATTACCAGTATGGTGACGACTTTATTGAACTGACTGAGCACTGGGTCAAGGGGCCGGGTTCTGTATGTGTCCAGCTAAAGAACAACACAGGAGCCGCTATCGTCCTGAACGTGGTTAAGTGGATTCACAACAATGACCAGACCGGCTGGCTGATTAACGACTTCCACAACGCCCTGATGGTACCAGATGGCACAGGCGGCTGGAAGCCCTCGTCCGACATCGATGGACTGTTCTTTACCGGACCTCCGGTAAGTGATCCACCCGGACCCAATCCCAATGCGTGGAGCAACGCAAACTGGACCAACGTCGAAGACGCACCGGCAGATACGCTGGATTTCGATGCTCCGGCAGGTGGGGCTCTTGCATTCTGCCAACGGGTTCAGATTGGCTTCAAGGTGACGGTGCCGGCAGGGATGACTTTCAACCTGGACCAGCACCCAACATGGATCCCTGAGCCGGCGACTATAATGCTGCTTGGCCTTGGTGGACTACTGCTTCGCAGACGCAAAAAATGAACAGCTTTTCCGCCTATGGCGGATTAGCTTTCAGTAGGGAAGAAAAGAGGCAAGTCTTTAGGGTTTGCCTCTTTTTTTATTTCAGTTTAGTTTTTAGCTCTCTTGCTGCCGCCTTGGCAAAGTATGTAATAATAATATCGGCGCCTGCCCGCTTGATTGAGTAGAGCACTTCCATCATCGCCGCGTCCCTATCTAAAAGGCCGGCCTGAGCCGCTGCGTTCAACATCATATATTCACCGCTGACATTATACGCAGCTACCGGACAATCGAAGCGCCTTTTTGCACGATGTATAATGTCCAAAAAGCAAAGGGCCGGCTTAACCATCACGATATCGGCGCCTTCCTCTATATCAAGTTCAATTTCAGCCATCGCCTGGTTAGCATTTACAGGGTCCATTTGATAACTCTTGCGGTCGCCGAACGCCGGGCTCGAATCGGCAACGTCCCTGAATGGCCCGTAGAAAGCGGAAGCATATTTCGCTGAGTAAGCCATAATCGCCGTCTCGTTAAAACCATTCTTTTCCAGACACTGGCGAATGTAACTTACCCTGCCGTCCATCATATCTGAAGGAGCGACTATATCAGCACCAGCTTGAGCATGCGACAGAGCGGTCTTGGCCAACAACTCACAAGTGGAGTCATTATCGATTCGTGCCTCGTGACTCGTGCCCCGTGACTCGTGAGCCGGGTCACGAGCGACAAGCGACGAGCGACGAAGTACGCCGCAATGTCCACTTTCGGTGTACGCACAAAGACAGACATCGGTAATGACCAGCAACTCAGGCACCAGCTTCTTGATTTCTTTAATAGCCCGTTGCACAGCGCCTCTTTCTGCCCATGCTTCTGACCCAACATCATCTTTCTTGCTCGCCAGCCCGAAAAGAAGTACCGCAGGTATTCCCAGCGATGCAACTTCGGCAGCCTCAGCGGCCACTGTGTCCGGCGAGAAGTGAAAACAGTCCGTCATTGCTTTTATAGGTTTTTTAACGCCCATACCTTCGCAAACGAACAATGGATAAACCAAATCATCCACACTCAGAGTAGTTTGGCGCACTAACCTTCGTATGGAAGGGCTGCTGCGCAACCTTCGCATTCTAATTTCCGGAAAACCCATTATAAAACTCCTTATTTTGTTACACGATTATCAGAGGAGGCTATCACTTTAGTTCTATAAATTCCGTACCCTGCCAGGGCCTGGCCAGATAAATGTCACAGCCAATATCAAAACTATCCTTGTAGGCTTTGTGCACCTTTTGACTTATATTCTCGGCTGCATCGGGTTCGGCTAAAGCTACAACTGAGCCGCCGAAGCCGCCGCCCATAATTCTTGCCCCGTAAGCCCCCTCACATTGCCAAATTTGCTCAGCCAGGAAATCGGTCTGCTCGCACGATATCTGGTATAAATCTCTCGCTGAGCAGTGAGATTTAGTCATCAGCCTGCCAAATTCAGCTATATTGTTTTGGCTCAGAGCTTTACCGGCAGCTAAAACTCTGGCATTTTCGCCTATTACGTGGCTGGCGCGGGAAAATGTTACAGAATCCAGTTGGTCCTTCACCGAGTTCAGCATAGATTCGCTTGCATCACGAAGCGCCTTGACCTGAGGGTACTTTTTATTCAGCACCGCACAAGCCTGCTCGCACTTCTGACGACGCTTGCCATACTCACCGCCGCCAATTTCGTGCTTAACCATACTATTGAAAATCATTATGCTGCAGTTGCCGCTGTCGAAAGGCAAAGCCTTGACACTCACATCGCGACAATCCAAAAATACAGCGTGGTCTTTTCTGCCCATTATGGAAACAGTTTGGTCCATTATGCCGCAAGGACTGTTTGCGTAGCTGTTCTCTGCTTTCTGACATATTTGAGCGAGCCGTATCGGCTCCATCTCATATTCGGGCTGTGAAATATGTATCATTGCTCTGGCTAAGGAGACCTCTAAGGCTGCTGAACTGCTTAAACCCGCCCCGATGGGTACTTCGCTGGCGATGTACAGATTTGCACCTCTTAGAGTCAAACCTTCCTGCAGCAGCATCGCTGCCACCCCCCTGCCGTAATTGGCCCACCGGCAATCGTCAGCAGGTTCCAGATTACTTGAAAGTATAAATTCGTGTCCCTCTTTGACCAATTCAGAATACAGACAGATTTTGTCGTCGTCTCGCTCTGACGCCGCCACCCAGCAGGAGTTATCTATTGCAGCAGCGATTACAAAACCCTCGTTGTAATCTGTATGACCGCCGATTAGCTCAACTCTGCCGGAAGCACGACTGATAAAAGCCGGCCTTTGGCCGGGATAAACCTCAACGAAATTTCTCAATACTTCCTTAACCAAAGAACTATAGCCATCACACATACGGTTTCACTTTAACTTAATTGGTAAACCCTCGTTGCGAGATTTAGTTATGAACGATTTTATCTCTTGCATCAGCGCTTGAAGTTGCTGACTATTCTCAAGCAGATTCTCATACAATCGCCCATCGTTCATAAGTCTGGCAAGGCTGCCTTGGCCGTTGTTTACCTTCTCCAAAATCAGCCGTAACTCTGCCACCGTTTTACTTAATTCTTCGCTCGCACCAACCATAGCGGTAACAAACTTTTCTATCCTGACATCAGCATTTTTCAAAGTTGCGGTCCCAGTGGCGGAGAGTTCTTGAAATTCTTTTAGTGCCTTCGTAGCTTGCTTTGTCACCTCAGTCATATTAGCCAGAGTTGTTTTGATATTTTCTTTGTTGTCCTTATCGCCAAGAATATCGTTGGCGTTGCTGATAAAAGTACGGAGGCCGTCAACCAGCTCCTCCAGTTTCTTCTGACTCTCTTCCGGGAAAAACTCACTGGTCATACCTGTCGAGCCCTGCAGCAAACTTCCCTCGACCAGGGATTTGCCCTGCGGCTCTTTCACATCAAAAGGTCGAGTCTTGAATTCAATATAGCTGCTGCCCAAACCTCGCGTCATTAGTTTTACTTCAACATCCTCTGGAATAACGTTGTCGTATTCTTTATCGATATTAATAACGGCTATCGTCTGATAGGACCACCGGTCAGTCTTCAAGTTTCTGAGGATTGTCGGCGGTTTGATATTCACTACTCTGCCGATTTGATAGCCGCAGAATCGCACGGAAGTATTTTCCTGCACACCCGGCGCCGTTGGAAATTTGACTCTCACCTCGAAAGATTTCCACCTGCTGACGAATACAGGCAAATCGCCAAACTTAAATATCAGCCATACAAGCGAGCACGCACCTATTACGACAAAAACACCTACTATAACATTGCGTTTTTTTTGGGTAGTTTCGTAATCACTCACTTTTTGCTTCCTTTCAAATCGCCTCGGCCTTCCAGAAACAATTCCCTTATGGCACGCAACGGATAGCCGCTGTCGTTGAGCCTTTTTATTAGTTTAATTCGCTCGATACTCTTTTCGTCGAACAGCCGTCTGCCGGTCGGCGTAATTTCTGTGGGCTCAAGCAGACCGACCATAAGATAATATTGCAAAGATTGCCGGGAAATGCCAGCTTTTTTTGCAGCCGCGCCTATCGGATTTAATTTGCCTTTAGGAATCACATCCATATATCGTATATCGTCCGAAATACGCTTCAAGCTTCACGCTTCACACGATTTACCAGGGCCAGGAACGAGGCCCTTACCTGTTCGAGCGTCAACTGCCTTACAGCCTCTTTGGCATCTGATTTACTTAATTTTTTCAACCATCGAGGCGAAACCATAAGCAAATAGTCGAAGTCGGCTGGAATTCGGCCCTGGCTTTGTCGAAAAGCCTCTCTGGCCAACCGTTTTAATCGGTTACGCACAACCGCATTGCCGCAGGATTTACCGACAGAAACACCTAATCGCGGATAGCCACAATCGTTTTCGCCCATTACGAGTGTAAACCGCCCATCGCTGACGCGCAGCTTACCAGCCAAAACGGCTTTGAACTGCCTCTGACTGACAAGCCGTTTGCTTTTAGGAAAAGTAAATTGCTTCATAACCACGAACTCATTCAGCCCGTTGCCAGGGTCATTCCATCTGCCACTTTACGTCTGTGCAAAACCTCAGCACTTATTTTGCGCACCATCCTCGAATAGTCCAGAACGCCGACAAGCTCATTACTGTCCTCATCGGCCACTACAGGCATATTCTCCAAACTATAATGTTTCATCCGCTCCATTGCCTCTTCAAGCGGCTTGGTCGGTGTGGTCTTGTCCAATACAGGCTCGGCAACATCACAAGCCAGCAGCCAGCCGGCAATCTTCTGACTGGCAAACATCTCCTTGATACCAGCAATAGTGATTATTCCTACAATCCGGGATTGGTTGTCGATAACCGGATAATATACACTGTCACTCGTACTGAATACCTCAAGAATCTGCTGCAATGGTAAATCCTGGGCAATGCTTGTCGGCGCCGCATCCATAACATCCTTAACCGTGTACGTTTTTATCAGGTCTTCTTCAGTAACATTCATCCCTATTTCGCCTGCCTTCTTTACGCCCGATTTAACAAACAGCGGCCCTATCAGCTGCACAATGAAAGTCGTAGTGGCCACAACTAAAATAACCATTGAACTGATACGGCTGTCAAACTTTTGACTGGCCATGATACTCAATCCAATCGCCACCCCTCCCTGTGCGAACAGGCACAAACCAAGATACTTTCTGACAGCTTTACCGGCATTCGACCATCTGGCCCCCAAATACACTCCGCCTATTTTGCCGGCGCTTCGACATAGTATGTAAGCAACGACCAGTAACCATGTCAAATACGACATATTTTCGATTTTAAGCCGGGCCCCTACAAGAACGAAGAACAGTACGTAAATCGGCGGTGCGAATTTTTTTATCACCTCAAATGTCTCCTGGCTGCGTCTCGGAGCACAGTTGACCAGAGTTAACCCTAACGCCATCGAGGACAAAATAATATCCAACTTTAACGTCAGTGAAAGACCAATCACTAAAAGAACCCCTCCTACCGCAAACGTCAAAGCACTGTCCCTGTCGTACATTTTTACGAGAATCGATCTGAGTATCAGCCCGGCTACAAAGCCCACAAGCAAAGCAATTCCCAGCTCGTACACCGCCGTTCCCAGCGCAGCGGCCACGCCGCTGGCGGCATGGTAGCCGGTTAATATACCTGCCAAGCTGGTTCCAAAGGCATACAAGCTCAGCGCCAGGGCATCGTCAAGCGCAACAACTGCAATAGCCGCTGTCGTAAGTGGTCCACGCGTCTTGTATTCCCATAAAACCTGGATAGTAGAAGCAGGGTCGGTGGCGGATGAAATCGCACCCAATACAACGCCCAGAGCAACAGAGAGTTTCAAATTGCCCGTAAACAGATATGTCAGTAAAAAGGTGCTGACACCGACAAGTATAAACGCAGCGATTCCCTCGGCAAGCAATATTGCTACGAATTGTTTACCGTACTTTTTGAAAATGTCGGACTTCAGCTCACCGCCTATCATGAAACCGATAATGCCCAGTGCAAAATAGTTCAGCGGCTCAACCGTATTTATAATGGACCCTGAAACCAGTTTCAGACCGCTCTCTCCTATAATCAGACCGATTATTATATACCCGATTATCTGCGGAAAATGCAGCTTGTGGAATAGCCGTGCCCCAATGGTACCTCCGAATACAGCTATACCTAACAGCAATAAAAGATTTAAATGGCCTATTCCACCCACGTTTGAATTGACAGCTTGGTCTATTGACATTTTGCCCTCAAATAATAGAAACAAACAAATACATATTAATTGCTCTCAAAGCCATACATCCCGTCGGCTTCATGCTGTTTGGCGAGGACTTCGGCACTGAGCTTACGACGAGCGGCATTAGCATCTAAGACCCCGACAAATCTGTCTTCCTGCTTAGGGTCGAGGACAGGCATATACTCTATGCCGAGTTCTTTTGTCCTGTTAAAGGCCTCTGACAAAGCTGTATCGGGGCTTATATCTGCGACAATCGGTTCCACGATATCCATAGCTATCAGCCAATCGTTTAATTCCTGAGTTGCAAAAGTATTTCTGATACCGTCCAGTGTTATGGCACCAATCAGTTTTTTATCGTTACCAACAACAGGGTAGTAAAAGCTTTCCGTAGTGCTGACTACTTTGATTACTTCCGTCAAGGACATACCTGCGGAGATAACAGGTGTTTTTGTATCCATTACATTGCAGACTTTATAGGTTTCGATAAGGTCGTCTTCGGTTATATTAACGCCTATTTCCCCTGCTTTCGAGATGGCGAACTTGGTTCCAATGGGTCCGATTACCTCGAAGAAAATCGTGGTAGCTGCGATAGTATTCACTACCGCCACGGCCAAACTTTGCCCTACCGCCCCCAAAGAATCAAATTCCTCAGCGGCAAGAACAGCCAGTCCTATCGCCACGCCCGCCTGGGAGAGGATGCCAAGCCCCAGGTACTTGCGAATTATTGCATTTTGTCTTGACAGCTTGGCGCCCAAAAAAGCTCCGCCGACCAGACCGCCTATTCTGCATACCACATAGACCAACCCCAGAAATCCCATAGTAGGCAAGAGCTTAATTTGGAGACTGGCCCCGGCCAGAAAGAAAAAGATTATATATATGGGCAGGGAAATGGATTGTATTGCCCGATAAGCTTTTCGGTTCTGTGCCGGAAACAGGTTGACGAATACCATTCCCAAACTCAGATTTGCCAGTATAAGTGAGAAATGTAAATAGTTTGCTATGCCTGCACATACCAGTATTCCGCCCAGAGAGATAGCCAATTTGCCATCTTCCCCTGGCC
>CAJVYN010000080.1 GCA_913009355.1 uncultured bacterium
TTTAGTTTTGTTTCGCCACGGATTTTACGAATTTGCCACAGAGTTCACAGAAGCAAGCCGAGATATCATTGCGAGGCGGAGCCGAAGCAATCTGACTTCATAATTCGAAATTCCTTGTTCGATATTCATTATTCTTTTCCTTTGCGTTCAAGTGCGGGGCTGGGTAAAGTTTAGACGTGGATACCTATACCTAAGGCACAGGTACCTAAGGCACAGGTACCTAAGGCACAGGTACCTAAGGCACAGGTGGCATAAATTAACGCTGAGGTGATGTCGAGAAAGGGATTGCTTAAATGAGTAAACATAAAAAAATCGGACTCCTTGAGGCCGTTTCGATGGCGGTCGGCACTATGATAGGAGCGAGTATATTTTCGATTTTTGGTGTAGGAGTAAAAATCGCCGGAAAAAATTTACCTGAAGCTTTTGTGCTTTCGGGCTTATTCGCGTTATTGGTCGCGTACTCATACGCGAAATTAGGTTCGAGGATAATTTCAAATGCCGGCCCCATTGCGTTTATACTCAAAGGTATTGGCGACAATGTCGTTACCGGTGCGTTAAGTATTTTGATGTGGATCAGCTATGTTGTTTCCATATCTTTATTCGCAAAGGGCTTTGCCGGCTATTTCCTCCCTCTGATACATATATCACCATCCGCTGCGTCGATGGGCATAGTGGAAATTGTATTGATCGTTTCTTTTACCGCTTTAAACTTTTTCGGCAGTGCGGCGGTCGGCAGGACAGAGTTCTATATTGTCCTGGTAAAACTGTCTATATTAGGCGTTTTTATTCTACTTGGTTTCTTATCGATCAAGTCAACCAACATTATTCCTTCATTCGACCAGCAGCACCTCATGGGCACCTTAAACGCCTCGATCGTGTTTTTTCTCTCATATATGGGTTTTGGACTCATTACTAACGCATCCGAACATATGGAGAATCCCGAAAGGAACGTCCCGCTGGCGATATTTATAAGTATTGCAATAGTTATGTTCGTATATATTTCAGTGGCATTGGTTGCCGTAGGGAATCTTTCGATTACTCAACTTATTAAAGCTGGAGATAATGCGTTAGCCGTAGCGGCAAAGCCTTTTCTTGGAAACTTCGGATTTATTCTAATATCGTTTGGAGCATTATTTTCCATATCCTCTGCATTAAACGCCACTCTGTATGGCGGGGCAAATGTCGCTTATTCGCTTGCTAAAGATGGACAGCTGCCCTTGTTTTTTGAAAGAAAAGTATGGTTCAAATCAACTGAAGGATTATATATAACCTCGGGCTTGGCGATATTGTTCGCATTACTGTTTAACATTGGCCAGATAGCTATTATTACGAGCGCAATTTTTACTATCATTTATATTTTTGTTTTAGTTGCTCACTATCGGCTTGCCGATGACTATGGCGGAAACAAAACTTTTATACTCTTAAACAGTGTTATCCTGATAATAGTCTTTATTGCTTTAATGTTTTACCAATGGAAGACTCAAAGAATAGCTTTTTACGGTGTGATAGTAACTTTTTCGACAGCTTTGGCTATTGAGTATATTTATCGAAATATAATAAAGCGAAAGTTTGTTAAATGAATCTTCTGCTTCACAAGCCCTTGCGTATGGGTTAGTTTTTCTTCAATGGATAGTGTCAGGAATCTTTCGCACATAACCGGCTGGTTACGTAAAAAATGGGATGTTTTTGTGGATTATATTAGAGTTTTGGCATAAAATTACATTCCCAATAGTAAATAGCCAATAGAAAATAGTAAATAGAAAATAGTAAATGTATAGGGTAATTTATGATAAATGTAAGTAAACTATATTGCGGCCAAGTTACACCCGGCGACTGGATTCGTTACGGCAAAACCGGCAGCGGCGAACGTGATAGTGACATTGTTCCGAAGCAGGCCTCGGAAAGAAGGCCCATCGTAGTCTGGAACATTACGAGGGGCTGTAACCTGAAGTGTGTGCACTGCTATAACGACAGCGGAAGCCGTAAAGCCGACGATGAACTTTCGACGCAGGAGGCCAAAGAAGTGCTGGATGACCTGGCGCGGTTCGGCGTGCCCTCGGTGCTGTTCTCCGGCGGCGAACCCCTGACGAGAAAAGATTTGTTCGAACTGATAGATTACGCCGGCCAACTCGGCCTGCGAACCGTAATCTCAACCAACGGGACACTCATAAATAGTGATACCGCAGCGACGCTGAAAAAACACGGTATTTCGTATGTCGGTATCAGTCTTGACGGTATCGGCGAAGTCAACGACCGTTTTCGCGGCGTGGAAGGGGCCTTTGAGCGGGCTGTCGAGGGCATACGGCACTGCCGCGACGCTGATGTGCGGGTGGGGCTTCGGCTGACACTGACCAAACGCAATGTGCAGGAACTGGACGGGCTTTTTGATTTTCTCGAGCAGGAAGGGGTCGAGCGGGCGTGCTTCTATCATTTGGTTCCAAGCGGCAGAGGCGCAAATTTGGCAGGCGAGGACCTGGCCCGTGCTCAGAGCCGTCAGGCCATCGAGACAATACTTGCCCGGACAAAACGTATGAAAGAGGCGGGCAGGCCGACGGATATTCTTACTGTGGATAATCACGTTGACGGCGTGTATCTGTACCTGAAATTGCTGAAAGAAGAGCCGGCTAAAGCGGAGAATGTCTGGAAGCTGTTGAACTGGAACGGCGGGGGTATGTACAGCAGCGGCGTAGGTATTGGCTGTATTGATTTTCACGGCAAAGTGCATCCGGACCAGTTCTGGGGGCATTACGAATTAGGTGATGTGCGAAAAAGGCCGTTCAGCCAAATCTGGGCGGATACCAGTGAGCCGTTAATGAAGGGCTTGAAGGACCGCAGGTCGTTCGTTAAGGGCAGATGCAGGTTGTGCAGGTTTTTTGATATCTGCGGCGGCAGTTTAAGAGTCCGGGCCGACCTGCACTTCGCCGACCCCTGGGCGCCGGATCCGGGATGCTATCTTACGGATGAAGAAATCGGACTGGATGAAACCAAACAAAAAGAGTTAATCGCAACCGGCGAAGTATTCAGAATGCCTGATTAGTGCTCTGTTACTGCTCAATCGAGGAGTTGTCATTGCGAGGCCTGAAAGGCCGCGGCAATCTCAACCGTTAGATTTGAGATTGCTTCGCTCCGCTCGCAATGACAGCCCGTCAAATTACAAGTAACAGAGCATTAGAACGAAGCTTTTCGAATTGCTTCGATTGTTCTGTCAAAATCCCTCTGCTTATGTTCGGTGGAAACAAAGCAGGCCTCGAATTGAGAGGGGGGCAGATAAACGCCTGCCTTTAGCATAGCAGTAAAAAACTTCGCATACTTAGCTGTATCAGATTTTATCGCCGAGGCATAATCAGTTACCGGGCCGGGATTGAAAAACAACGTAAACATCGAGCCGATACGATTTATAGTATATTCTACATTTTTCTCTTCGAGGGCCTGGCTGATACTGTCGCAGAGCTTTTCGGTTGCCCGTCCCAGAGATGGGTATGGGTTTTGTGATTTGAGCAGTTTTAATGTGGCGATGCCGGCTGCAACACAGACAGGATTGCCTGAAAGCGTGCCGGCCTGATAGACCTTTCCCTGCGGTGCCAGGTTGTCCATCAGTTTGGCTCTTCCGCAGCAGGCGCCTATAGGGAAACCGCCGCCGATTATTTTGCCTAAGCAGGTCAGGTCCGCCTTAACTCCGAAGAGTTCCTGGACGCTGCCGTACCGGAGTCTAAAGCCGGTTATCACTTCGTCGAAGATTAATAGACTTTTGTTTTTGGTGCACATTTTCCTGATGGCTTTCAGGAAGTTTTTCTTTGGCGTTACTACCCCCATATTTCCCGCTACAGGCTCGACTATTACAGCAGCGATTTTGTCGCCGTATTTGTCGAACGCTTTTTCGAGCATCTCAGGGTCGTTGTACGGCAGCAGGATAGTATGTTTTGTGAAGTCTTTTGGTACGCCGGGACTGCTGGGCGCACCGAAGGTCATCGCTCCGGAGCCAGCCGCGACGAGCATATGGTCAACGTGGCCGTGATAGCAGCCGATAAACTTTATTATCTTTTCCCGCCCGGTGCATCCGCGTGCAAGTCGAATTGCGGTCATTACCGCCTCGGTGCCGGAGCTTACCAGCCGGACCTTTTCAACTGTGCCGATGGCCCGGACAATCATCCCTGCAAGCCGGGTTTCAAGTTCTGTAGGTATTCCGAAGCTGGTACCTTTGGCCATAACTTTTCTGACTTCGTCAAGGACATCTTTGCGTGCATGGCCGAGTATCATTGGCCCCCAGGAAAGACAGTAATCGATGTATCGGTTACCGTCGGCGTCGTGCAGATATACGCCTTTTGCTTTTTCGATGAATATTGGCTTTGCGCCGACCGCACCGAACGCTCGAACCGGGCTGTTTACACCGCCCGGAATTACCTTCTTTGCCTGCTCGAATAGTCTGCTGTTCTTCATCTCGTATTTCGCATTTATCTTTTGTGTATTCGCTATCTTAGAACTTCGGCCTGGATGTTATTTTCCTTTGCCACGTTCAATGTCGGCTGGCCCAGGCAATATACTTTGATGCCGGCAGGTACGCAGCCGTAACGTTTTATAAATGCCCGGACTGTTGAGCCGCTTGTAAACAGTATCTGGTCGATACAGTCGAAGTCGATAGCCCCCGGGTCTATATCGATAGTTTTGTACACGGTCATTTTTTCGATAACAGCCTGCATACCCAGCAGGCCGTCGGGCAGCTGCTTCGAAGCGATTTCGGATTGCGGCAGCAGTACCTTCTTGTTTTTCATATCCAGTTTGCCGAATTCTTCGAGCAGTCCTTCGCTTGATTCATTTTGTGGTACCATATCCGCTGATATTCCGAATTCTGTGAGTCTGTCAGCGGTGGTTTTTCCGATGGCGGCTATTTTTGCGCCGGCAAGCGCTCTGGCGTCTTTGCCTGTCGCATACAGCCGTTCGAAAAGGTATTTCGCCCCGTTTACGCTGGTAAATATTAGCCAGTCGAACGTGTCGATATTCTTCAGTACCGCATCTGCTTCGGAGTAATCATCGATTGGCACACAGTCAATAATACGCCGATGTACTATGTTTCCGAGCCGCTGATATTTTTGCGGGTGGTTGCCCAGGATAAGTACGTTTGGTTTTTTGCCGAACCAGTCGAGTTTTTTCTGCAACTCTGCGACCTTTCCGACAATAAAGACTGCAGGTGTTTGCAGTTTTGCTTCTTTGACCGTTTCGAGAAAATCATCCAGAGCTGCGGTGATAACTCTCTGGTTGTAGCACGTTGCGTTTTCGATAGCGGCGATTTTTGTCTCCGGGGGCCACTTGGCTTTCAGGAGTGAATTTACAATTGTTTCGATATTGCCGACCGACATCAGGAAAATAATCGTGCCGGCGTCGGGTATCTCGATTTCTTTTTCGTCTTTGCGATGGCCTGTTACTATGGCGACGCTGGAGGTACAATCCCTGTGTGTCGGCGGAATTCCTCCATAGCAGGGCCCGGCTAATGCGCTGGTTATTCCGGGAACAACCTCGAAATCTATTTCCGCATCGGCGCAGGCCTCAGCCTCCTCGCCGCCGCGTCCGAACAGGTACGGGTCGCCGCCTTTGAGTCTGACAACGACTTTGCCGTCCCCTGCTTTTTCCACCAGCAGCGCATTTATCCGCTCCTGCGGCATCGTATGTCGGCTTGCAAACTTGCCGACCGATATGATTTCTGTATTGGGTTTGGCCAGCCGCAACAGCTCGGATGGTATCAAATGGTCGTGCAAAATGACGTCGGCCCGGCATATCAGCCGATAGCCTTTTAAGGTAATCAGCTCGGCCTCGCCCGGGCCAGCTCCTATAAGATAAACCTTTCCTTCAGACATAATATCTCGTAAATAAACAGGCAATTTTTGTAAATGTTGGTCGGATTTTCACCTTTATTTTAAGCAACTCTTATAGTAATTTTTTTTGTCAGGGTCAAGCAAAAAGGAAGGGTTGTTGCGGGCAGGTAAAGATTATTAAAAATTATACAGTTTTTTTTGCGTCTATTTTGTGAAAAAAGTCTTGCATTGCGGCTGTGCATTGCTAAACTTCGCTTTATGAAAAAGATAATTAACCGAATATTTAGAGTCGTCAAAAAGTGGGGATTGGCATTTATTGCAGGGCTTGTCTTTGCCGTGTTGTGTTTTGTTGGGATTAATGCAGCGATGGAGCCGGTATCGAAGTCGGAGTATTGCGGTACCAACTGCCATGAAATGAACACTGCATATCAGAGCTGGAAGCTTTCGGTGCACGGCGCCAACTCAAAAGGCCTTCGTACTGAATGTAGTGCTTGTCACCTTCCAGTGTCGAAAGAGAAATATTTTACCTATATCGCGGCCAAGGCATACGAGGGCGGCAAAGATGTTTACAAACACTATTTCGGCGACGAATACGATGTTGAAAAGGTTCGCGAAAGAGTCCTGGAGCATATGTCGAACAAAAGATGCCTGAGCTGTCACGTTGATTTATTGGGCAAGCCCGGCAGCGAAATTGCGAAGGAAATACATACGGATGTATTAAATCCATCCGATACACCCCAGAGATGTGTCGAGTGCCACGAAGATGTTGGCCATCAGCGTTAGAGGACAGAGGATAACGACCCACGAATTACGAACCACCGATTGCAAATTTAAGGTAAGGTATGGAGGTATAAATGGACAGCTCTTTCAGAAAAAGAAGTGTTATAACTGTCGGTATTTATTGTCTTATTGCTGTGGTCATTGGCGGCCAGGCGGTATTTGCAGTGGAAGGCCAGACCGCCGTTCAGGCCGGTTACAAGCAGGGCTTGGTGCATTATGAAAATAACCAGATAGATAAAGCCCTCGCTTCGTTCAAGGACGCACTGGCAGCGGCTTTTCCTCAGCCGGCCTCCGGGAAACTGCAGGATGCTGTCAGTCTTGCTCAAAGCGGCAAGGCTGATGAAGCCGAAAAAAACCTGCTTTCGTTGTTTGAAGAAGACGCAACTGCCGCCCGTGCCCGGTATGAGCTTGGCCGAATCTATGAAGCACAGGGCAAACTTGACAAAGCCGCTGTCCTGTTCCGCAATGCTTTAGCCACAATTTCCAGTGAGGGAGCAAAGTATGTAGGCGTTAAAAGCTGTAAAATGTGTCATTTCAAGCAGTATAAAACGTGGAAAAAAACAAGAATGGCCAAAACTTTTGAGGTTCTAAAGCCCGGTGCAAATGCCGAGTCTAAAGCGAAGCTTAAATTCGACCCTCAAAAAGACTACACTAAAGACCCCCTGTGTCTATCCTGTCATACCACCGGTTTCGGCCTGCCGGGCGGGTACAAGATACCTAAAGACGGAGATTCCAAAGCTGTAAAGGCCGCCAAAGCAAATGAAGGCACTACGTGCGAAGCCTGTCACGGGCCGGGAAGTAAATATATAGCTATCCATAAAACTATTATGTCGAAGAAAAGTTATACTCCGCAAGAGCTTTTCCAGGCCGGCCAGTACAAGGTCAGCGCCGGAGTTTGCACTACGTGCCACAATCGAAGAAACCCGATGGCCGGGCCTGATTATCGTTTCGATTATGAGAAATCCAAAGATGAAGATACTCACGAAAAGGTTCCGCTGAAATACCGGGCAAAATGAGATAAAGTTGCCCCCGCCAAACAATACTTAGTGCCTACCCGAATAACCTTTCAGACTTTGTCATTGCGAGGCCTGCAAAGCAGGCCACGGAAATAATACAGTTGCAACTTTTACCTCTCTGCTTTATACTTGCTGTTTCTAACTATTTTTGAAAGGGTTAATAAATGAACTGTGACGTAGCTGATTTATCACTGGCCGCAGGCGGCAAAAAGCGGATTCTATGGGCTGATAATGATATGCCGGTCTTGGCGGAGATTCGTAAAAGATTTGCAAAGAGTAAACCGTTAAAGGGCAAAAACGTCTCGGCCTGTTTGCACGTAACGGCCGAAACTGCTAATCTGATGAGAACGTTGAAAGCGGCGGGAGCCAATGCCGTTCTTTGCGGCTCTAATCCGCTCAGCACCCAGGACGACGTGGCTGCCTCGCTGGTTAAAGATTTTAAGATACCGGTTTTTGCCGTCTGCGGTGAAAACCGCAGCACCTATTACAAACACATCAACGCAGCGATTGACCACAAACCCGTTATTACGTTTGACGACGGCGCTGACCTGGTAAATGAACTGCATACCCGCAGAAAGAAAGAAGGCCATCGGATTATCGCGAGTATGGAAGAGACCACTACCGGCGTTATTCGTTTAAAGGCGCTGGCAAATGCCGGCAGGTTAAAGTTTCCCGTTATTTCGGTAAACGACGCTGCCAGCAAGCATCTTTTCGACAATCGCTACGGCACAGGCCAGTCAACGGTTGACGGCATTATTCGGGCGACCGATTTCCTGTTAGCCGGCACAAAGGTAGTCGTGGCAGGATACGGCTGGTGTGGACGCGGCCTTGCTATGCGGGCCAGAGGAATGGGCGCTATCGTTATCGTTACGGAAATTGACCCCATCAAGGCGCTTGAGGCGGCTATGGACGGCTTTGAGGTAATGTCGATGGCGCAGGCGGCAAAAGTGGGCGGACTGTTCGTAACACTTACGGGCAATAAAAACGTTATACGTGCCGAGCACTTCCGGGCGATGAAAGACAGAGCCGTTGTTGCCAACAGCGGACACTTCAACGTTGAAATAGATATACCAGCCCTGAAAAAGATCAGCAAAAAGATAAATCGCGACGTTCGCAACTACACTGACGAATATATTATGCAGAACAACAGGCGGATTTATCTTTTAGCTGACGGACGACTAATTAACCTTGCCGCCGCTGAGGGCCATCCCGCAAGCGTAATGGATATGAGCTTTGCCACACAGGCGCTGGAAGCTGAATATGTGATAAAAAAACAGGGCGGCCTTACTGTTGCGGTCCACGACGTACCGGTAGAGATAGAGCAGAGGGTGTGCAGACTCAAGCTGAAATCGATGTCGATTGGAATGGATAAACTTACGCCGGAACAGGTCGATTATCTTGCCAGCAGCGGCGAAGGGACATAATAAACTCTCCTGTAACCTGCCTGCGCAGGCGGGTTACAGCTAAGGAGTCGGCAAGTGAAAGTTTCTCGTTCGCCGTATAATCCTGTTATTGAGCCGAAAGATGTCAAGCCTTCCAGGGCGGACTTTGAGGTCATCGGCGTATTCAACCCCGGCGTTATTCGGTTCAGGGACGAAGTTGTTCTGCTGCTTCGAGTGGCCGAACGCCCGATTAACACAAATCAGGATGTCATTTTGACCGGCCTCTACGATGTTACTAAAGCCGGCATTGTTATAAAAGAGTTTTCGAGAAATGACCAGGAAAACGATTTTTCAGACCCAAGGTTAATAATAAGGCCGACTGAGACGTACTTGACGTCTATTTCACATCTACGGCTGGCGCGGAGTACCGATGGCGTCAATTTCGAGATTGAAGATACCCCCGCTGTTGTACCTGCCAATGTTTACGAAACCTTTGGAATCGAGGACCCAAGGATTAGTTTTATTGATGGCATGTACTACATCAGTTACGTTGCGGTCTCAGCTCTGGGAGTAACAACCTGCCTGGCATCGACAAAGGATTTCACCTCTTTCACCCGTCACGGGGTTATTTTCTGTCCTGATAACAAGGATGTTGTACTTTTCCCGGAACGAATTAACGGCAGGTTTTATGCTCTGCACAGGCCGGTTTCACATTTATTTAAAAAACATGAAATCTGGATTGCAGAATCCCCCGACCTGACCTGCTGGGGCAATCACCGTTTTTGTCTGGCCCCTCGCACCGGTTTCTGGGATAATGCGAAGCTCGGCGCCGGTACCGTACCTTTAAAAACCGAGGCCGGCTGGCTGGAGGTTTATCACGGAGCCGACCGGGACAATCGCTATTGCCTCGGCGCTGTGCTGACCGATACCACTCAGCCCTGGAAAGTTTTGGCAAGAACGGAACACCCAATTTTTGAACCGCAGGCCGATTATGAAATTGAAGGTTTCTTTGAGAATGTGGTATTCAGTTGCGGCCTGCTCTGTGAAGAGGGCAGGTTGAAAATTTATTACGGCCTCGCTGATACCTCCATTGGATATGCAGAGATACCTTTACAGGATGTCCTGAAGAGTTTGGATTTAGCAAATAGCAT
>CAJVYN010000081.1 GCA_913009355.1 uncultured bacterium
CCGCGCTACGCTCTTTCATACTTTTTTTTTTTTTTTTTAATGACACGGCGACCACCGAGATCTACACTCTTTCCCTACACGACGCTCTTCCGATCTCTTTCGATGAGGATATAGCGCAAGTTCCAGTATCCGAACCAGACGAAACATTACGCTGTATCGGGCAGAATATTGCCCGGCTCGTCGAGGACGGCAGCACTATTGAGTGCGGCATAGGAGAAATCCCTCAGGCCCTGGCGGAGTTTCTAAAAGACAAAAAAGACCTCGGTATTCATACCGAGATGTTCAGTGACTGGATCATCGACCTAATCGAGTGCGGTGCTATCACGTGTGCAAAAAAGTCCGTCAATCGTGGCAAAATCGTAGCAAGTTTCTGCATGGGTTCGAGACGCCTCTATGACTATATTAACAACAATCCGTTCTTCGAATTTTATCCCACCGAGTATGTCAACGACCCCTATATCATCAGCCAACACGATAAAATGGTAGCAATTAACCTCGGGCTGGAGGTCGATTTAACAGGCCAGGTCTGCGCAGACTCATTAGGATATCGGTTCTACAGCGGTATCGGCGGACAGGTGGATTTCATTCGCGGCGCCACCGGAAGCAGAGCAGGCAAAGCTATTATCACGATGCCATCGACCGCAAAGAATGGTGAGGTCAGCAGGATTGTACCACACCTGACCGAAGGCGCAGGAGTGGTTACAACCCGGGGAGACGTCCACTATATAGTTACCGAATACGGGATTGCATATCTGCACGGAAAAAGCATTAGAGAAAGGGTCATGGCCCTGATTAATATCGCACATCCGAAATTCAGGAATGAACTCATTCAAGCTGCAAAAGCCCAAAAGTATGTTTATGAGGACCAGATAGAGCTGGCATGGGATAAGGTTACCTATCCTGAGGAAATGGAACGCTATGACACATTGCGTGACGGCACGGAAATATTCTTCAGGCCTGTTAAGCCTACCGATGAGCCGGCACTGGTGCTTATGCTGTATTCGCTGAGCGAAGCTTCCGTCAGAACCCGGTACTTTACCGATAAGATGACATTTTCACATAAAGATATTCAGCGAGTGACTAATATTGATTACTATCAAGACCTTGCTATCGTTGGCATAGTTCCAGGCCCTTCTGATGAGCAAATAGTTGCCCTTGCACAATACTTCCTCGACCCAAAGACAGGTGCCGCTGAGGTAGCTTTTGTTGTGCACGATGAGTGGCAGCAAAAGGGAATGGGAACCTTTCTGCTGGATTATATTACCCAAATTGCTAAACAGCGCGGCGTGAAGCGTTTCTATGCAAAAGTATTGCCGGCCAATAAGCCAATGTTAGCTATCTTTCATAACTCCGGCTACAAGGTAAACATTGAATTTGACGGCGAAGTCTATAGCATAACATACGATTTGACGAGGCAAGAAAAGCAGGAATAGTGTTTGCGATGAGAAAAGCTGTTTTTATATATTCGCCGGAGTTGGAAAAGTATTCTTACCCTTCGGACTGCCCCTTTAATACAAGCCGAGCCGGTAAGACCCGGAAGATTTTAGATTCTATGGGTCTGCTCTCCGGCGGTAACAGAAGCGAAACAGCGCCAACACCGGCCCAGAGAGTTGTTCTAAAGAAATTCCACTCAGCCCGCTATTTGCACGCCCTAAAAACCGCTGCCAAAGGACGCTGGGACGCTGAAGCATTCGGTATGGGAATCGGTACGCCGGATTGTCCGGTTTTCAAAGATATGTATGATTACCCGGTTCTGGCCTGCGGGGCTACACTTACCGCTGCAAAGCTGATTCTCTCAGGTGACGCTGACGTTGCGTTCAATCCGTCAGGAGGGTTTCACCACGCAGGACCTGAACGTGCAGCCGGCTTCTGCTATATCAATGACGCAGCCCTTGCCTGTATGATATTAGCTGAAGCAGGAAAAAGAGTTTTATACCTTGATGTGGACGTTCATCACGGCGACGGCGTTGCAAATGCCTTTTACGACCGAAGTGATGTTTTGACCATATCATTTCACCAGAACCCAAGGACGCTGTTCCCCGGAACAGGGTTCGAGAATGAAATCGGCACCGGCCAGGGAAAAGGCCACTGTGTGAATGTCCCACTGCCGATTGGAACTTATGACCAGGCGTACATAAAGGCATTTGAAACTATAGCTCTGCCTTTGCTTGCTGCTTACAATCCAGACGTAATTGTTTTCGAATTGGGGGCTGACGGGCTTGCGGGCGACCCTCTTGCACATTTGTGTTTAACTAATAATACTTATGCTGACATCATCGAGCATCTGTTAAGTTTTGATAAACCCATCCTTGCAACCGGCGGCGGAGGATATAATATCGATAATACCATAAAGGCATGGGCGCTTGCATGGAGCACTCTCGCCGGTGGAGATGCCAACAGAGAAAACCAGCTAAGAGATAAAGCTCTTCTCGTAAGCAGCCAACAGCGTGATACAGTAACGCCTGCGATAGAGGCCACAATAGAAGCGGTCAAAAAAAATATTTTTGGCATTCATAGTCTTTAACCTACAGATAAAGAACTGGCCCGAGAATATTTATCGCCCGGGACAGTGGTATTATCACAAAAATTTATCACTTACTTAGAAGCTACCATTTCAAGTTGTTCGGATTCGGTCTCTGTGACAGACTCAACCTCTGTGGCAGACTCAACCTCTACCTCTTCTATGTGATGGGGCGGTTTAAGGAAAAATACCATTATTGCGGCAAGGACCAGCAGGATCGAAGCGCCATAATAGGCAATAGCAAAAGTCTGGTGTTTAACGTACATTGCGCCGGCCAGCTTTGCCAACATAAATCCACCAACACCCCATGCGGTGAAGACCAGCCCGTAGTTGGCGCCGAAGTTCTTCATACCATAAAAGTCTTTGGTAATCGATGGGAACAACGCAAGGTTTGCACCGTAGTTGGCTCCTATTAATGCAGAGATAATCGCCATTGCGGGAATGGTTCCAAGTATGTTTTTATCTGTTGCTTGTGAAAGCAGGAATATCAAAACCGCCTGCAGCACAAAGCAGATAAACATTGTGGTTTTTCGGCCAATTTTATCGCTGGCCATTCCTGCTATTACGCGTCCGCCTCCATTACCGAGGGCGAGGACCGCAACGAGCACAAAGCCCATGCTTATCCCCTTTTCGCCGGCGATAACGGCAAGTTTTGAGATAATCATAAGTCCTGCGCCGGCACCGCAGGCATACATAAACCAAAGCATGTAGAACTGTACGGTATTGAGCATTTCCTTTGGGGTAAGATCATCTTTTTTGGTTACCGGCAGTCCAGCCATTGCTCGCCGCTTCATTCGTCCAACATCGCCGTATTCCTTTATGAACTGAAGAACCTTATGCGGCGGTTTGAGCAATTGTGCCAGGCCGACGACCACGCACAGAAATCCCACTCCCAGTATCAACATCATTTTCTGAAGGCCGTAAGTTGCGGTAAGCCACTTGGCAAGTGGCGCAGCATACACCGATGCCAGCCCGAAGCCGGAGACTACGATACCTGCAATCATCCCCATTTTGGCTGGTGGAAACCACTTGACGGCAGGCGGAGTTGCCGAGGCGTAGCCAAAGCCGATGCCAGCGCCTGCGAGTATGCCAAAGCCGATGACAAAACCAATAAGCGACGTTGTTAAACTTGCTGTTATAAAGCCGATGCCGACCAAAATGCCCCCGATACTGGCGACGACTCGCGGACTAATCTTATCCTGCATTCTGCCTGCCGGTACCATTACGAGGCAAAATACCAGACATGCGACCGAATAAGGCCATGATTTGTCGGATTCGTTCCATCCCCAGCTTTGCGGTATTCCTTTACTGATAACACTCCAGGTATATAGAATACCAAGGGCAAGGTTGATACCCATTCCCGCAAAAGTATTACGCCAACCATGATTTTCGATGACTTCCTGCGATGCAATAACTTCTTCGCTCATAACCAATCCTTTCCAAGCCGGGCGACATAAAACCGCCTTCGGCGGGACTTTTAGACAGGATTAACAAGATTTCTGGTTTATATTCATTCTGTTTTATCCCTTCGGCTCCGCTCAGGGCAAGCTCTGTAAATCCCGTCAAAAAATACAAATTCCTATGCTATTAAATTACTTATTGCTGTCGGCCCTTAATCAACATATCCACTACGCCAGGGTCGGCGAGTGTAGAGATGTCACCCAGATTATCCGTGTCTTTCTCAGCAATCTTGCGGAGGATACGCCGCATAATCTTGCCGGAGCGGGTCTTCGGCAAGGAAGGAGCAAACTGAATCGCTTCCGGAGCAGCGATAGGACCAATCTCTTTTCGTACGTGCATCACAAGCTCCTTTTTCAGCTCGTTATCGTCGTCAACTCCTTCTACGAGAGTAACGAAAGCATACAGTCCCTGGCCTTTAATCTCATGCGGCACCGGCGTAACAGCAGCCTCGGCCACCTTCTCATGGCTGACCAGTGCGCTTTCAACCTCCGCTGTGCCGATACGATGGCCGGAAACGTTGACTACATCATCGATTCTTCCCATCAGCCAGTAGTCGCCATCCTCATCAATCCTGCAGCCGTCACCTGCGAAATAAATATCGTCATACATCGTGAAATACGTATCAATAAATCTATCATGGTCACCCCACATCGTCCGCATCATTCCGGGCCAGGGCTTGCGAATGCAAAGTTTGCCGCCCTCGTTCACATCGCACTGCGTCCTGTCGTCACGCAGTACAACTGTGTCAACGCCAAAGAAAGGCCGGGATGCACTTCCTGGTTTTAATGTATGAGCGCCGGGCAGAGGGGTAATCATAAAACCGCCGGTCTCGGTCTGCCACCAGGTGTCAACAATGGGACATCTGCCGCGGCCAATTTTCTCGTAATACCACATCCAGGCCTCAGGATTTATCGGCTCACCGACAGTGCCGAGAATCCTCAGCGAATCCAGCTTGTATTTGGCGGGCCATTGCTCGCCAAGACGCATAAGAGCACGAATAGCCGTAGGTGCTGTATAGAAAACAGTAACACCAAACTTATCACAAATCTGCCAGAAACGTCCCGCATCAGGATACGTGGGAACGCCCTCGAACATAAGTGAAGTTGCACCATTCGCAAGCGGACCATAGACAATGTAACTGTGGCCTGTCACCCAGCCTATATCAGCGGTACACCAGTAAATATCATCATCGTGGATGTTGAAAACAAGTTTGTGAGTGAGCGAGGTGTGCAGCAGGTATCCGCCGGTGGTATGGACAACGCCCTTCGGCTTGCCGGTTGAACCGGATGTGTAAAGGATAAACAGCGGGTCTTCGGCATTCATCGGCTCGGCTTCGCATTCCTCGCTTGCATCGGCCATCTTATCATGATACCAAAAGTCCCTGCCGGCTTTCATATCGCAGGGTTCATTATTAACTTTGACAACGCAAACAGTTTCAATCGTAGGTGTGTTTTTTAATGCCTCATCGGCAATATCCTTGAGCCTGATATGCTTTCCGGCACGCAGCGAAACATTGGCTGTAATAAGCATTTTACAGTCGGAATCGTTGACACGTCCCTGGATGGCATCGGAACTGAATCCACCGAAAATAATCGAATGAATCGCACCGATACGGGTACAGGCCAGCATTACTATCGATAGTTCGGGAACCATCGGCATATAAATCGCCACACGGTCGCCCTTTTTTATGCCCTTCGATTTCAGGATATTGGCAAATTTACAAACTTCCTTGTGAAGCTGCTCATAGGTAAACTTCTTTACCGCCTCTTCAGCTTCACCCTGCCAAATCAGGGCGGTCTTTTTCGCAACCGGCGTTCCAAGATGACGGTCCAGACAGTTGTACGAAACGTTCAATTGACCGTCGGCAAACCAGGTGTGCTCGATTTTGCGGGCCTTGGTGTCCCAGGTGTATTCCAGACTCTTAGTCGGCTCTTTAAACCAGGTAAGCGTCTTGGCCTGCTCCAGCCAGAAACCGTCGGGCTCGTTAATCGATTGCTCCCACATCTGTTTATACTGCTGGTCACTGGATATATAAGCACCAGCCCTAATTTCCGGCGGCGGTGGAAACGTCCGCTTCTCTGTCATAAGAGAATCAATAGCTTTCTGTACTTTTTCCATAACGCTCTCCTTTTTTTATGTGTAATTTATTGAATATCGACTGAAAAAGCTCTTAACTTAACTCAACTCAAAACTCAGAATCTGTATATAAACGATGTCTGTGCACGCAAACTATCACCATCACTCTGGCCCTCATATCCCGTGTGCCACTGAGAAAGCTCGAAGCCAATTTCAGTGTTCTTGTTAACCGAGTAAATCACATTGCCAAATATAGAACGGTTGTAGTTACGCTTATCTCCAGTAATACCCGCCAGGTCATCATTGTCAACATCATCGACACTGACGCCCAGATTATAACGCCATTTACTCCAGGGGCCTAAGCTTGCCGCGACCCAGCCGCCTCTGCTGCCAATTTCATTGTAAGTACTCGTATTAACGCCCTGGCCAATACCGCCCAGGTAGGCGCCTAAGTTCTCGCCGGTAAATAATTCACCCTTGACGGTCAGCCACTCGTTAACCGGCTGGGTCAAATCAAGGTTGAGCGACCAACTGTCAAAATCCTTGTTAGCGCCACTGAGTGAGGTGTCATACTCTTCCTTTGCCCAGTGCCCCGAGACGCCGAACGTGGTCGGTTTATACCTGAGTAATGGAAATGTTGCACTTACCCTGCCCTGAACACCCGGCAAACCGGCATCCTCTCCCGACTCTGAACTCGGAGTCAACGTGTTATCTATGCCGATAGTGCGAGCCAGGGCACCTTCCAGCTTGATGTCAACGTCACTGTTCAGTGCAAAGCTCTTTGTCAGCCGTATCTGAGGGCGCCGGTAGCCGATATTGCCCGCCCACCAGGCAACCGAATAATTCAAAGTATAAGGATTCAAAGGCGATATTACATCCGAAGTCTGGCCGGCAATAATACTAAAACGCTCATCCGGCCAATCGATTTTCAGATAAACATGACGCATCATAATACGAGATTTATTTTCAGCGCCGCCGCCAAAGAAGTCTATTTCCACTCTTCCGCTGGTCTTGACGCCATTGTCTTCCGGGCCGGTAATCATCATTCCCAGCCGGGTCTCGTTGGCTGTCATATTGAATTCGTTGTCGTTCTTATTTGTATTCTCCGAATCCACCCACATGACGTAATTGCCCGTGGTAGTGCGAGAGCTGTCATAAGCGGCATCAAGTTTGAGATAGCCATAAAGCTGTATATCAAGGTTCGACCAGACAGGTTTTTTCTTTACGGCCCCGCTCTGAACCATTGCTGCAATTTTCTCCAGGTCGGTTTCATTCAACTTGGGGGTAATATCGGTTTTGGGCTCGGTTTTGGACTCGGGTTTTGGTGTTTCGGCCTGCTGCATAACAATTTTCTTCAGCTCAGCCAACTCCTTTTCCAGCAGTTCAACCCTTTGCCGCAGTTCGGCGTTTTCCCTGGCCTGCTCACTGGTAGTATCGGCCCGGCAAATGCCCGCTGTAACTGCTAACAGTACCATACTTATTAAAACCACTGTGCTTTTCATAGTAAAACCTTCTTTCCTCTGTTGCATTGAATTTCGTTGTAAAGCTACCCTGCACAACAACCACAACAATTGAACTCTGCATTATATGTAAAGGTTAAGTAATTTCAAGTAACACAAGAGGACATTATTGCCAAATGAAATTGAATTATTACTGAAGCGAACATTTTGCTCCGAGCGAACAGCTTATGTATTTTTTATTTCTTAATTGGCGAGGGATGGGTAGTTGACCGTACCGGCTTTTCTGCTATAATTCGAGACACGAAATACGAGAGACGAGAGACGAGATATGCAGACAAGGACTTTGGGCGAATTGGCTGAATACGTAGGCGGGCGGGTTTGCGGTGACCCTGACGTGAAAATCCGGTCGGCCTCAACGCTTGGGCGAGCGGGTGAGGGCGATATCAGCTTTCTGGCCAACCGCAAATACGAAAAGCAGTTGCACTCAACCAAGGCAAGCGCTGTAATCGTAGGCAATGAAACAGTTGAAACCGGCGTTGCGCTTCTGGTAGCAGAAGACCCTTACTATGCCTTCATGCAAATTATGGTGCTTCTGCACGGCCATCGCAAACACGAAAAGATAGGTATCAGCACACAGGCATCAATCTCAGATAGTGCGAAAATCGGTTCAGACTGTCATATTCATAATTTCGCAACAATAGCTGATGAAGCAAAAATCGGGGACGGCTGTATAATTTATCCCGGTGTGTACGTTGGGCAGGGTGCGCAAATCGGTAATGACAGCATAATATATCCCAATGTTACTATTTATGATGGGTGCAAAATCGGCAGTCGTGTAATTATAAACGCCAACTCGACTATCGGCGAGGACGGCTTCGGCTATGCCAGCCATAAGGGTGTACATTACAAGATACCACAGACTGGTATTGTGATTATAGAAAACGATGTGGAAATCGGTACCTGCTGCGGAATCGAGCGAGGCACACTCGGCGATACCGTCATAGGGCATGGCAGTAAATTGGGTGACCTGGTTGCGATAGGGCACGGCGCAAAAATCGGCCCATATTGCCTGCTTGTGGCCCAGGTAGGAATTTCCGGCTCGACGACCTTTGGCCATCATTGCATAGTCGGGGGCCAGGCCGGTATTGTGGGCCATATCAGTATCGGAAACAATGTTACGATTGCAGCCCAAGCCGGCGTTACTAATAACATTGGCGACGGCGAAATTGTGCTCGGTTCACCAGCCATCGAAGCAAACCAGGGCAAGCGAGCGTACAGTATGATACAATACCTGCCTGAGATGCGTCAAAGTATTCGCAGACTTGAAAAGCGACTGAAAAGTCTGGAAGAACCTGAGAAACATCCGGACGGACTTTAAAAAAACGATTATGACGGCAGAGAGACAATTACTCGGGTTGATTGCCGGAGAAGGACGATTGCCCTTTTTGGTCGCAAAGGGAGCAAGAAAAGCGGGTCTGAAAGTAATTTGCGTCGGCCTGGCGGATAACGTAAAGCCCTGCCTGGCTGACGAAGTTGATGTGTTTTACAAAGTCGCGATTGCCCGGCCGGGAAGCTGGATACGGAAGTTAAGAAAACACGGCGTAATCAGAACAATTATGGTCGGCCGAATAGCCAAAGGGCGGCTTTTTACACCCTGGCGAATTTTGCGGTATCTGCCCGATTGGAGGGCGTTGAGAGTATATTACGGGCGGCTGCGAGGCAAAGACAAGCAAAACGATACGCTCTTAAATGCCCTGGCTGATGAGTTGGCCAGCGGAGGGATAGTGTTGGAAAATTCAACAATGTACTGCAAAGAGCATATAGCAACGGTGGGGACAATGACCAAAGCAGAACTGCCGACATCAATCGAAGCTGATATCGAATTCGGCTGGCAAATAGTTAAAAAACTCGGCGAGTTGGATATAGGACAAGCTATTGCGGTCAAGGAAAGAGAAGTGATCGCAGTCGAAGCGATAGAAGGTACGGCAAAGATGATTGAGCGGGCGGGACGGTATTGTAAATCGGGCGGCTGGACGCTTATCAAAGCCTCGAAACCAAATCAGGATATGCGATTCGATGTGCCGTGCGTGGGAACTGAGACTATTAGAAGTTTGGCTGAAAACGGGGGGAAATGCCTGGTTGTCGAAGCTGAAAAGACGATAATTATCGACAAGCCCGAAACAATAAAGCTTGCCAATCAATTGGGCATAACTATTCTGGGGCATTAACGCGAAAACGAAAAACGGAAATGTAGTTGTTGAGCAGTATTTTGATTTTTTAAAATCCGGATTTTTTAAAAATTAGGGTTTTGGGGGGTATTATTAAATGATGATGTGGTTTTTTGGGTGAAAAACGGGGCTGAATTGTCAGTTTGTAGGGTTTGGGGGAAATGGGTAAAGGTGAAACGAGTAAAAACGTTCGAAAATATTCAAAAAGTTGAAAAAACGGTTCGGAACCGGTTAAAAGAATTTGAAAATATTCGACTTTGAGCAGTTTTTTTTCAGCCACTAAGACGCAAAGGCACTAAGAGCCTATAACAAAATGACTCTGT
>CAJVYN010000082.1 GCA_913009355.1 uncultured bacterium
CACGGCGACCACCGAGATCTACACTCTTTCCCTACACGACGCTCTTCCGATCTCGGCTAATTGGGCGGTTGCATCATTGTAAAACTGCGCCACAATCGTTTTGCCTAACAGAACCTTGGCTTCCTTCGGATGTGTCCTGTCAGGGTTGACAAGCTCAGCTATTTTATCAGCGGACAGGTCGGTTAAAAGCGTAAAATAATTTTCCATCATCTCATCGGAGATACTCATAACTTTGCCGAACATATCATTCGGCTCATCGGTTACGCCGATATAATTGCCTTTGGATTTGCTCATTTTCTCCCTGCCGTCCAGGCCGACAAGGATGGGCATAGTAATTACAACCTGGGGACTCTGGCCGTAGGCCCGCTGGATGTCCCTGCCAATCAGATTGTTGAAAGTCTGGTCCGTGCCGCCTAATTCGACATCACTTTGTACCACGACCGAATCGTAGCCCTGCATTAAGGGATACAGGAATTCGTGCATATAAACGTCCTCATCGGCCTGGAGACGCTTCTTGAAGCTGTCACGCTGAAGCATTTGAGCTACGGTCTTCTTCGCCATCAGTTGAATTAACTCCATCAGGGTCAGCTTCTCAAGCCATTCGCTGTTGTATCTGATTTCGAGTTTGTCTTCACTGGTGTCGAGAATTTTGCCGGCCTGCTTGAAATAGCTTTTGGCGTTTTGCTCGATTTGCTCCGGCGAGAGCATAGGGCGGATTGAGTTTTGGCCGGAAGGGTCGCCTATTCGTGCGGTGTAGTCGCCTATGATGAGAACCGCCTTGTGGCCGAGGTCCTGAAATTGGCGCATTTTTCGCAATACAACGGTATGGCCGAGATGTATGTCAGGGCTGGTCGGGTCCAGGCCGAGTTTTATGCGAAGCTGTCTGCCTGCTTTAGCTGACTCAGTCAGTTTCTCCGCGAGTTCGGCATCGCTGAAGATTTCAACCGTGCCGCGTTTTAAAGCTTTAATCTGTTCTGCAATTTTTTCAGCCATATATTTTCCGTGCAACTTTGGAGTTTCCAGGAAGCGGGATTATAAGGTATAGATGAAAAATAAGCAAGAATTCGCTATTTCCCCGACACGCCGCCCGATACTATAAAGGCCATCACTTCAGCACTGTCTATGTCTAACGGCTTGACCTGCTCGGCTGGGAAAATCAAAACCGAGCCTGCGAAGTTGTATGACTGCGGAAAGTAAACCGCCACATGGTCGGCCAGAGATAAAAACTCCAGGCTCTTTCTGGTGATAAACCCAACCGCCTTCGGCCCTGCGGGGGTAAGCTCGACAAGTACCGGCTTATCAAAGCTTTTCTTCTCGCCGGCAAACGCCTCAATCATATCCTTGATAGCCGAATACAGCATCTTAATTAGCGGCAGCTTTGCAAAGACCTTATCGACAAAGGTGAAAAACTTTTTTCCTATGAAGTTAGACGCCAAAAATCCTATGCTTGTAATGATAACCACCGTAATCACCAGCCCTAATCCTGGTATCGAAATCCCGAGTGTTTTTCCAAACAGGCCGTCCAGTTTCGTAAATACCCAGATAATGGCGAAAATTGTCAATGCTGCAGGAACAAAGATTAAAAGACCCTTGAGAAAATAATTCGTCAGCCGTTTCATTTTACCTTCTCCTTTTCATTTGGCGATGATTTTCCAAGTGCCAACTCGACAAATCCACTCGGTCCAAAATGATGTGACGTAAACGGCATAGGATTATGCGAAGGCCAACTGTTCGTTAGAAACCTTTGGGTATTGGTCCCATGTTTTGCCCTGCAACATTCTCCCTGTTTTCTTTTTGTTGATACCACCCCATTGTTTAAAAAAGAAGGGTATTCTGTGCTTGTCTTCACATTTTTCCTTAATGCCAAGAACCCATTCTTCCTGCATAGCCCTGGCCCCGGGACCAGATTCTCCGCCGACGACGACCCAATCAATACCGCTAAGGTCTAAATCAGGTAAGGGACCAAGCAAAGGTTCGAGCGAAAGAAATCTAACGGCTGAATCGACCATACGCAAATCATCAGCCCGACTTACATAATCATTATTCTCAATTGTAACCCCCATCCAAATATTTTCCGTCCAATTTAACTGCGTAGCCAGTTTTACTAAGCGATCAGACCTTTTTGTCAGAATTTGAAAAGTGTGCCGTTTATTAGCATTCATCACAGAGAAAACATCCTGTATGAATTCAACCGGTATTTTTTCATGAAACAAATCGCTCATAGAATTAACAAATACAACTCTCGGTTTTTTCCACCTGTAGGGTTCATTAAGTGCTTCGTAGTGAAGCGTAACTTTGAAGCCATTGCGGTAGCGTTTTTGCCCCATCGCCTTCAATCGCTTGGCCATTCGTTCAGCGTAGCAGTTCATACACCCGGCGCTAATTTTGCTGCACCCGGAAACGGGGTTCCATGTCGATTCCGTCCATTCTATCGCCGATTGCGTCGCCATATTAGTTTACTCCTTTGTCTCTGTATTTATCGTATATATCTTTAACGATTTTTGCACCGGTTTTGTTCGGTGAGGCAAAAAAAAGATAATACATGATTGCACCGCTATTATTTCTCATTGGTATGGGTTCGGGAACATATTTGAATCCAGCAACTTCTACAAGACGTTTACGAAAAACAGTTATAACTGCTCCAATATGTTTTCTAACTTTAATTTCTTCAAATAAACCTTGTTCTTCGGAATAAGCAGCATCTTTCCACGTTCGGTCCCCCCAGAACAAGTCCATTCTGGTAAGTTGTTCAGGTTTAACTTTATCTGGATTCCCCCATAATACGTTCCGGTTCATATCCATAACTGGAAAATTAAGAAAAATTTCGATGCTTCTCATTTGTCCAGCAGTTTGCATAACCTGCCAATCCAAATGAAGACCGTAGGGATCAAGTAAGCATAGAGCTCTATGAAAATCTGACCATCTTGCACGCGGAAAGACTTTTTCGATTAATATCTTATTACAGTCAGCTTCATATATGTAGATATTATTTTGCTTTTTAGTAGCATCTCGCAATAAACCAGCCTTTCCTGAATTCAAGTCGATAAAATGAAATTCGTCGAAAGCTGGATTTATATTTAAAGCGTTTAGGGGGCTACCGAGAATGTATTCACCTGTTTGTTTAGAGATATGCAAACCAGCACCTGAAAACCCATCAATATATAGGTGCTTTTTGATTTCAGGTTTCGAATTGATAATGACCGAATAAGCCTGTGCGTATTTTTTTATAATATCGAGTTTTACTTCTGACCAATAATTTATCTCATCTAATTTTGTATTGCTCACTGTCATCCTCAGATAAAAATGACTTTTACGCTTTTATCGACCGTATGAGTCAAGAAACACTATTTAAAATTATATTTTCCCTAAGTAATTGTCTTTTTGCAGGTAGTTTTGGACGTAGTCTTTAATTGCAGCTTCGAGGGAAGTTGGCTCTTTGTCGTAGCCGGCGTTGCGAAGTTTTGCTATCTCGGCGCAGGTATAGTACTGGTACTGATTGCGGATTGAATTCGGCATATCAATATATTCGATATTCACACTTTTTTCCATCGCTGCAAAAACGGCTTTCACCAAATCGTTCCACGTCCGTGCTTTGCCGGTGCCGATATTAAACAGCCCCGCAAGCTGAGGATTATCCAAAAAGAACAAGGTCATATCGACAACATCCCTGACGTAAATAAAATCACGCAACTGCTCGCCGTCCTTGTATTCAGGTTTGTGTGATTTGAACAGCCGAACCATAGCCGCAGCGTTTATCTGCTCGAAGGACTTGACCACAAAACTTCGCATATCAGCCTTGTGATATTCGTTCGGGCCAAAAACATTGAAGTATTTTAAGCCCACAATTTTTTTCAACAGCCCTGCCCTGCGCGCCCACAGGTCAAAGAGCTGCTTGGAATAACCGTAGCAATTCTGCGGCTTCAAGCTATCCAGTTTTTCTTCATCGTCGTTGAAGCCGGCTGAGCCGTCGCCGTAGGTAGCTGCGCTCGAAGCGTAAATAAAGCGAATATTCGATGCGGTTGACCACTGGGCCAACAGCTTGGTGTATTCGTAGTTGTTCTTTATAAAGTATGAAGCGTCTGTTTCGGTTGTGCTCGAGCAGGCGCCAAGATGAAAGAGAGCCTCGATGGGGGGGCAGAGCTTATTATCGAGTACCATTTCTAAAAAATCGTCTTTCTCCACATAATCGGCGAAAGACAGATTCTTTAGATTCTTCCATTTTTCGTTTGTGCCGAGCTGGTCAACAACGAGAATATCGGTAATGCCGCGGCTGTTTAGTGCGGCAATCAGTGCTGAACCGATAAAGCCGGCTCCGCCGGTAACTATTATCATTTGCAAATCCCCTAATTGACAGGTCAGTTTGCATAAGCTTAATTTTTCGTTCTGACTGTGTCAAATGTTTAACGAATCTTAAGCGCATAAAAAAACCGCCCAAAGTTGAGCGGTTAGAGATAAAAATGAAAAAGCCAAACTGATTTTAACACAAAGCAATATAACTTGCAATTGCCAGAAATAGAATCCGCCTTTTGTTAAACGTGAACGGAAGCCAGGTTTCGTAATAAAATTTCGTCATTGCCCCACCGAAAACATAAAACCATCAAATCGTTACTCTCTTAGTATGTAATTATTATAACCGAAAGGCGTATCCTGCTCAAGAAAAATTACTCTCTTCTAAATGTAAGTATTTACTAATAAGGCACTTGCGATGTAAAAAACCGGAAATTTTTTCAGCCACCTTCAGCCACCATAGAGTTGACTATTGTTTCAGGCCAGCTTGCTGACAGCTTCGGCGACCAAGTTGCCTATCGGCATACGCTGCGGGCAGCGAGCTTCTGCAAGCTTATAATCCGTACTAAGCAGTTTGTTTCTTACCCCGCCGGGAATTTGAGCGAATAGCTCCCTCGCTCTGTCCTGCTGGCCGTAGCTGTTGTAGTACATCAAATACCGCATAATGTCACTGACATAAGGTGCATCCGGAAGGGCTGAGTCACATATATGTGCGCAGCCGGCACAATAACCGCTGCAGGTCGCCGCTGCGTATTTCTTGAAAACCGCCATATCAGCTTGTGTGAATTTGGTCTTATCGAGCACTGCCGCAACGTTTGAAGTCAAAAGAGCGACATTCTGCATCTTTACGCAAGCTGAACTGAACCTTTTATCTTCCAGTACGACCTTTACTTTTGCCTGCCCCTCGGTAAAGCCACGCTGCATGAAATGCCTGAGAAGCTTCTCGTCCTCTTTGGTTTTAACTCTCCGCTCCTGGCCCTGCCCCTGAGTCTTTATAGCAATAAGGCCGATACCCGCTTTATGGCACGCCTCAATAGCAGCCTGCATTTTAGCATCCTGCATCAATCGAAAATTATAGCTTGTCATTACCGCATCAATCCAGTCGAGCTTGGCCGCAGCGGTAAGGCATTGAGTCATATTTTTATGGGTGCTGAAACCAAAGAAACGTATCAGCTTCCGCTTCTTTGCACTTTCAGCCCACCGCTTTAATTCATCCGTCAAAAGAGCAGGGTCAGACATCATATAGGAGCCATAGTACAAATCAATGTATTTGGTATTCATTCTTTTCAGCGAAGCTTGAAGACGGCTTTCCACATCCGCTACGCTTTTTGCCCCCGATGCCTTGGTAACAATGAACAATTCCTTTCGGGCCTTTGGATTATTCGATAGGAATTTGCCTATGCCAAGTTCGCTGTTTCCGCCGGCATAATCAGGTGTCGTGTCCCAATAATTAACCGCCCATCGAAGAGCTTTTTTTAAGATGACTTGGTTCTCGATAAGGTTGAACCCGCCTCCCAAAGACAGGCACGGGACATCAACACCGGTTTTGCCTAACTTTCGTCTCGGCACCTGTGGAAAATTGGTCTTTTGCATTTTTCCCGGAGCATTAGGCTCGTTTGGCCCAGCTATTATTTCACTCGAAGCCAAAACAGAACTCAACCCCGTTGCCCCCATCGCCTTCAAGAAATTCCTTCTATCGATTTTATTTTGTTCTTCCATTACCTTAGACTCCCCAAAATGATTAACGCCTGCAATACCAATCAGGCCAGCTTGCCGACCGCTTCAGCGACCAGCCTGCCTATCGGCATACGCTGCGGGCAGCGAGCTTCCACAAGACTGTAATCTATATTAAGCAGTTTGTTTTTTACCCTGTCGGGAATTTGAGCGAATAGTTCCCTCGCTCTGTCCTGCTGGCCGTAGCTGTTATAGTACATCAAATACCGCATAATGTCACTGACATAAGGTGCATCCGGCAGGGCCGAGTCGCATATATGTGCACAGCCGGCACAATAACTGCCACAACTCGATGCTGCATATTGCTTGAAAATTTCCATATCCGCCTGTGAGAATTTGGTTTTATCCAGTACGGCAGCGACGTTCGAAGTTAAAATAGCGACATTCTCCATTCCAACGCAGGCGGAACTGAACCTCTTATCTTCCAAAACAACCTTTATGTTTGCCTGCTCCTGGGTAAAGCCTTGCTGCAGAAGATGTTCAATCAGTTTTTTATCCTCTTCGGTCTCAACCTTCTGGCGGTAGCTGCGAATAGTTGTCTGGCCGGTAGTCTTCATAGCTATAAGGCCGATACCCGCTTTGTGACAGGCCTCAATAGCATCCTGCATTTGGGGATTCTGCATCAATCGAAAATTGTAGCTTGTCATTATCGCATCAATCCAGTCGAGTTTGGCGGCAGAGGCAAGACATCGAGCCATATTTTTGTGGGTACTGAAACCAAAAAAACGAATCAGCTTGCGCTTCTTTGCACTTTCAGCCCACTGCTTTAGCTCATCGGTCAACTTCGCAGGGGCAGACAATGCGTGAACGCCATAGTACAAATCGATGTATTTGGTATTCATTCTTTTTAGAGAGGCCTGGAGACGGCTTTCCACATCCGCTACGCTTCTTGCACCAGAGGCCTTGGTGACAAGGAACAAGTTCTTCCGGACATCCGGGTTTTTCGAGAGGTACTTGCCTACACCAAGCTCACTGTTTCCACCTGCATAGTTGTAAGCTGTATCCCAATAGTTGGCGCCCCACTGGAGAGTCTTTCTTAAAATGATTTGGTTGTCAACAAGGTTGAACATTGCCCCAAGAGACAGGGATGGGACATCAATACCTGTTTTACCTAATTTCCGTCTCGGCACCTGTGGAAACAGCGGCTCTTGCAGTTTTCCCGAAGCATTAGAGTCGGCTTTTGCCCCGGTCGAAACAAAAACAGCACCCAGACCGGCAGCACCGGCCGTCTTCAAAAAGTTTCTTCTGTTGATTTTATTTTGCTTCTTCTCCATCGTATTATTCTCCATCCAAAAATGATTAACGTTTAAGCAGTAACGCTCTATCAGCATTTCTTGTCTCGCCCTCGGCAGAGACCCTTATAGCTCGCCTGCCGCTTACGGGACACTCGTGTTCGCAAATTCCGCAGCCGGTACATTTTTCAATATCAACGTAAGGTCTTTGCAGTCGAACCTGAACTTCAATTTTACCGCCCGCAGCGGGGATTTTCCCAAACCGCTTATCAGTGGAAATTATAAGGGTATTGGCGGTATTTGCTACGATTTTCCCGATTTTCTCACCCTTGCTGACACAATAATAATCGCCGGTAGCAAATTTGTCTGGTGTGATGGTTTTTTCAATAGTTTCGATTTTTTTGTTTGTAGCTTTTTTTACTGTAAAAATGCCATCTCTTACTGTGCTGAAGTATTCGCGGGTGTAAATCGCCTTGGGACTAAGCGGACAGTTTTCCTGGCAGACAATGCAGGGTTTATCCATTGCCCACGGAAGGCATCTGTTGCGGTCAAAAAAGGCGGTGCCTAATTTGATTGGCCCGGCATCAGAGAACGCATCGGTGCCGAGTTTCTCAGCAAGCGTAATCGGTCTGATAGCCGAGGTCGGACAAATCTGGCCGCAAGCGGTGCAATTTAACTGACAGCCGCTTGAGCCGATTCTATTGTTCAGTACAGGAGTCCAGAGATTTTCCAATCCTGCTTCAATACCGCTGGGCTGAATAACATTTGTAGGACACAGCCGCATACATTGGCCGCACTTGATACATCTTTTCAGGAATTCCTCTTCGGCTAATGCACCGGGCGGTCGAATAACTTTGTAGTGCCAATTGTCGCCCAGTTTATTGCTCAGCCGAACCGCAGGTACTATAAATATACCGCTGGCAAGCGAAAGCACAAAGCCCCTGCGGGAAATGTCCGGATTCGTTACTTCCCCGGCCAACGAGACCTGAGTCTGATAACCGATTAGCTCATCCTTACAATCCCGGCGACAGTTAAAGCAAAGCACGCATTCGCTTATTCTTATCTTACCTGCTGGGCTGCAGCCGCCTTCACAGGCCTTCTCACACAATTTGCAATCGGTACATTCTATTTTTCTTTTGCCGATTCGCCATATAGCAAACCGGCTGAAAATGGCAAACAATGCGCCAAGCGGACAGATAAATCTGCAGTAGAATCGAGGGATGAGCAGGTTAAGAAAAACGGCTGTGAAAAATATCGCTAATATCAGCCATGCCCCTTCATAAAAACGCTGCGTTATCGAAACAAAGCTGACAGGGCTGTCGGCAACAGGCAATAATAGCAGGTTGAAAGAACGTGTTATCAGCGGTATGGGGTCGAGCAGTCCGGTCTGTAAAGTGGCGGCAAGCGATGGGAACGCAGCCATAGAGAGAAAAAGTACGAGAACAAAATACTTTATGCACTGAGCTTTTCGATATCTGTTGAGCTGGATTTTTTGTGCAGCTGACTTTCTTCTATTGCCCAGAAATCCTGCAAAGTGATGCAGCGAGCCGAAAGGACAAACCCAACTGCAAAAGAACCGTCCCAATACTATCGTCAGTACCACTGTAGCCAGCGCCCACAAAAGGGGCCGGTAAAGTGTATGCGTAGTTAATATCGTTCCGATTGCCACCAGAGGGTCAAGCTGTAAGAACCAGTTGATAGGCCAGCCCCGCAACTGCCACCACTTTTGGCCTATAGTGCCGACGATGCAAAACCATACGAATATCGAGAAAAAGAAAACCTGACTTATTTTCCTTGTAGTTACAATTTTCATAATTATATTTTCAGCTTATTGTTGCAAATATTGGTTTGAGCGAGTCTATATCAGTAGTTCCCACGCCGGCACTTTGGGCTTTTGCAAGATAAGGTAAGTCCGTAACCTTCAGGTCCAGCAGGCCGCAGCCATAAGAATCGGCAGCTACCATATCAGTACTTGCAATCAAAGTATTTGCACGTCTTAAATCCGAGACCGAGCCGCCCGTCGGGCCATTGGTCATCATAACCTCAGTACCGTCGAGTATTACCAGAGTCGGCCTTACCATCATAGCCAACTCGGCGATGATGGTGTTAATGTCCTGATGAAAAATGTTACGCCGTCCGCCCAAAAGGCCATAGAAGTTTTTCATCGTCATCGAAGCGGCGCTTCTGTGATGGTCCTTAACCGGTGCGATACCAATCAGTTTGTCGGCTTTGGCAAACGGCTCATAGAAAACAGGCCAATCCTTGATGAGCTTTCCTCCCGCTAACGTAGTATGTCTGAAAAAATGAGCTTTTGGCAGTATGATTTTAGCGCCGGCCTGACTTGCCGCTTTGCCTATACCGCTCAGTGCAAAACAGCTTGCAGGGTCATTGATTGGATTGTCGGTAACGATAACCTTTTTTGCCTTGGCTCTGTCGTAGCACAGCCGAGCCAATTCAGCAACCAGGTCAGGATGGGTAGTAGCGGCTAACATCGGCGGGGATGCAAATGCAACGTTGGGTTTTATCGCAACCGTTTCCCCTGGCCGGACAAATCTTTCTATCCCGATCGGAAGAGCGTCGTGTAGGGAAAGAGTGTAGATCTCGGTGGTCGCCGGAACATTAAAAAAAAAAACACAAA
>CAJVYN010000083.1 GCA_913009355.1 uncultured bacterium
TTTTTTTTTTTCAAGCAGAAGACGGCATACGAGATAAAGGAATGTGACTGGAGTTCAGACGTGTGCTCTTCCGATCTGCAGTGGGATACGCTGGCGGAGAAACTGAGGTGGGCAGAAAAACAGAAATATAAAAAATAGTTCATAGTTATGAGTTCATAGTTATGAGTTCATAGTTCATCGATGAACAACGAACAATGAACAATGAACAACGAACAATGAACAACGAACAACGAACAATGAACAACGAACAAGAGTATTTAGTATTATGAAGAATTGGCTGTTTATTATCACCGTGGGGGTATTTTTTGTTTTATCTGCGGAAAACGGCTGGGCGGAGATGAGAACCGGGATAAGCAGTCCCATTGGGCGGGGGACAATGCCGCCGAGCAGTGTTCGCAGCGGTCTGGTTCGCAGTCCTAACCCAATTGATACCAGCGGTAATCTCTTGATTACCGGCAATGTCCGCGGCAGTAAGTATTTTCGCGGGATTATACCGTATCGGGCGACCTCTGATTTTGATGCGGGCCTTGGCTCGTCATCGCTTGATTCGTTTTTGAGGCGCTCAGCCGGCTCAGAAGATTTTGGTACATTTACCGCCAAACTCAGGCCATATTATTCGCCTACGAGAACAGTAACCACTACAAGAGCCGACTACCCCGGAGTCTTTAGGCCGCCGACTATGCTGAAAGGCCGCAGTAGCGCTGCGGGCGGACTTACGCTGCCTGCGTTGCCGAAGAAATCGGCTTGGGGCGGGTTGAATACGACGGCCCCGGGGCTGTCTGTTGCCGGCAGGGGCCGACCGATGTCGATGAATCCGCGGGAACTGGAGAAGCTGCTCTCAAATGAAATTGATGAGCACCCGCAGGACAGCAAACAAATCCCGGACGAAGATGCCGAAAAGCAATACCAAAAGCAGATGGAACTGTTCAGACGTAACTTGCAGCAGGCAAAAGACAAGGCGGCTGAACTCAAGCGAAGTCTGACAGAAAAGGATAACTCTTTGCAGTTGCCCGCTGAGCCGGAGAAGCAAACGTTGAAAAAGCCGGAGGAACAGAGAAGTGAATACTCTCTGCCTGATGTTTATAAGCAGATAGAAACGGAGGAGCAGGGCGAGGACGCCCGGCAGATTGAAACGCAATCGGCAAAGGAGCGGGGAAGCGAAGATGGCCGGCTCGATATCGCTTCAAAGATTATTCTTCTGGTTTGATTGGCCACTTCAAGCTGTCGATTAAGACTCGCCAGCATCTCGCTTAGTCTTCCCGTCTCGACGCCGGCTTTTAGGATTTTGCCATATAAGGGCGGAAAATGCTTTTGCCTCTTCTCAAACGCCTTTTCAATACTTACGCCGGCTTCAAGGTCATTGGCAATAGCATCGATAAGATTGCGCATAGATTTTGAAGAGACGTCATTGGACAGTTCTCGCAGGCCTCTTTCCAACGGGATTCCAGCCTTTGTTATTGAAGCTAATTGCTGGTTAAAAAGCAGAAACTCATTTCTGCCGATAGCTGTTTTAGGCTTTTGTGGTTTGGCTTTTTCAATTGAATTTACAGTAAGCTGCATTTGTTTGAGTAGTTCACCGGCTTCTTCCCTTGAACCAGCTTCAATTGTTCCTTTCATCAGCCTGTCTGCTGAGACAATCGCATTATATTCAAACATAGTCATGCTTTATTCCTCAAATAGATTTTTGACAGCTCAAGCCCCTTCAAATATTCCGCAAGCGTTGTTTAATTCATCCTTGGTTGTGATACCATCACTAACCAAACGTACGCCGTCGGCAAGCATGTTCGTATGGCCTTTGCTTTTCAGGAGACTTTCAAGTTCATCGGCGTCGGCTTTGGCTAAAAGGGCCTTTCGTAACTGGCCGTCCAATTGAACCATCTCCACTATTAGTGCCCGACCATTGAAACCGGTGTTAAGACAATCGTCGCATCCTACCGCTTCAAACAAGCCCGTCGGCTGGACTTTTTTCCTGCATTTGGTGCAGAGTTTTCTGACAAGTCTTTGGTTAAGAACTGCTGAGATGCTTGATGTTACCTGATAAGGTTCAATGCCCATCTCAAGAAGCCTCAAAAACCCTCCTACTGGTGTACCACTGTGCATTGTGCTCATTAGCAAATGTCCTGTTAGACCTGCTTCAATAGTGATTTTGGCAGTTTCAGCGTCTCGTATTTCGCCGATCATCAATACTTGTGGGTCTTGTCTGAGTAGTGACCGCAAGGCTGTAGGAAACGTCATTTCTCCATGAGGTGTGATCTGGACCTGGGTAACGCCGTCCACTCTTATTTCTACAGGGTCTTCGAGGGCTACAATGCTTTTGCCTGGAAAGCTTTTCAGGATATACCGTAACAAAGCTACAAGTGTGGTACTTTTTCCACTGCCTGCTGGTCCTGTCAGCAGCAAAACTCCTTGGCTTTTAGCTGCTATTTTCTTCAGAGATTTGTATATATTTTTTGAAAAACCCAGTTGTCCCAGTTCTGTTAGGTCTTTGTTTTGGTAGAATAAGCGCACAACCGCTCTCTGACCGTTTATTGTTGGAAAAACTGCAAGACGCTGATCCAGAATACCATCTTTAGCTTCCTCAATTTCGATACGGCCTTCCTGGGGTATATCATTACGGTAGGTCAGAAGTCCTCCTAACACCTTCAATCTTGCGATTACATTATCAGAGAGGTACTTGGGTAGTTTTTCAACGGCGCCTAAAACACCATCAAGACGAAACTTCACAACTAATTCAGAGCCTGTTGGTTCGAAATGAATGTCGCTTGCACCGGAATCTACAGCCTTTTTTAGCAAATCATCTACCAATGATACTACATTCTGAGCACCTTTTTCTCGGCCTTTAGAATTACCGTTTAAAATACTAAAATTCATTCTTTCGCGGCTCCTGGGCAATAAATTCATAATTTCTGACGGCTATTTGTAAATAAGACGCATAAATACCCCAAAACGTTACCTAAAAACCCCATAGTTTTCTGGATTTATTTTAAAATTTTTATTAACATATAGTTAATCGCTGCGTCTTATTAATGTAGAACAAATAAGCGGGTGTCTATGATTGGTAAGGCAAATACTTGTGGGCTGATTTGGGATTTTGCCATCTCTGATTTCCTAAGCGGAACTCAGCAGTGGGTATTGTCTACAATGCAAATCCATGGCCAGGAGTTGGTCGCAATGCTGTGGCGAATACTCGGAAATGAACAAGACGTTTGTGATGCATACCAGGATACGTTTTTGAAGCTGGCTCATTATGAGAGGGGGCAAAAGCCGGAACATGTTAAAGCGTATATTTTTCGCTCAGCAAGCAATGTGGCGATTTCAATGTTGAGACGTAGAATAATTGAAAGAAAGAATCTATCTGAAGTTAATGCTGCTAATAATAGAAAGTCTCCAGCAAATGAGCTTAATTCCAGGTACCTGCAGGAAAATTTAAGATGCAGTATTGCCAAACTGCCTGAACATCTAAGAAGTGTTTTAACTTTACATGATCTGGCGGAACTGTCTTACGCTCAGGTGGGAAAGATATTAGGAATAACCAAAGCCACCGCCAGGGTTTATAGGTGCAAAGCGATACAATTGTTGGCTGTATGGATGAACAGAAAAGAACAAAAAAATGGAAGCTAAGAAAACAAACAAAAAGTGCAAAAACATCAGGTACTGGCTGTATAAGGCTATAAGCAGTCGTATTAATCTCAATGCAGACTGGGTGCAAAATCATGTTGCCAATTGCCCAAGATGTCAGCGAAGACTTTCCTCAGTAGGCAAAGTTAATCTTGCACTTTCAATTATTAAGTCTCAACCTCACAATCTGGATTTATTGATGCGTTCAAATGCACAGGCTATTGGTGTGCTCAAGCACAGTCTGCGTAACTCTTCCAGGGCTCAGAAGCTGAAAACGATACTCCCTGAACCCAAGCTATTTGAAAAATGTAGTAAGTATAAGAACTCAATAGCAAATGCAGCCGCCTGTATCACAATCTTGTTTCTTATGAAGACAGGTATTTTTTCTTCGATGGACAAGTTCCAATCAGAAGGCCAAAAAGTCGTCAAGCAATATTATGCTGCCCAAGTAGGAGAAGAGCTGGCAGACGAAATTTTCTCTGTTTAACAACACCCAATTGATTTTATCATACTTATAGCATTGGGCTAATGTGCCCCTGTCCACTCCATAAATCCTTGGTTCCTTTCCAATAGACACTCATTACGTCACATCCGAAGTTATGAAGTCTAACCAGACGCATGTAATTCATAAAAATTCTGGCAGCGTTCCAACCTTTGAACACACGAGTTGAGGTACTGCTACAATCGCAGCTAGATCAGGAGATCCTTTTGCTGTTCAAAGGCTTCTTGGTCGTGCAAACTTACAAATGGCAACAAGGTATGTGCAGGATGTTTCTAAGCAGACGGATAGAGTAATTGAAAATAGCAGAAAGTATGTGATTTAGAGCAGAATGCTCAAATGAGGTGCTGAACAGATGGCGGACACTTGATTTGCCAATTATGCTGCCCGGCCCTGTTTCATTTCATGCATTTCCTCATAAACTGCCGGACTTACATAGCCCAGCGAAGCATGCCTGCGTTTACGATTATAGAACATCTCAATATAGTTGAAAACATCATTTTTCCCATCTTCATAACTTTCATATATCCTGCCCTTGGTCCACTCATTTTTCAAGCTGCCAAAGAAGCTTTCCACACACGCATTATCCCAGCAATTGCCCTTCCTGCTCATGCTGCAAACAACCTTGTTGTCATCCAGCAAATCCTGGAAGTCTTCGGCTGCATACTGAACTCCACGGTCGCTATGATGGATTAAGCCTTCATCCGGATCACGGTGCAGTAGTGCCATCTTCATGGCTGACTGAACTAATTTTGAATCAATGTTTTCGCTCATTGACCAGCCAACTATTCTGCGTGAGAATAAATCCATGACAACAGCAAGATAAAGCCAACCCATCTTGGTTGGGATGTATGTGATATCCGCCGCCCATTTCTGATTGGGGGCCTTGGCTGTAAAATCACGACCGAGAATATTTTCAGCTATTTTCAGGGCATGATTAGAGTCTGTAGTAACTACAAATTTGCGTTTAATACGCGAATAGAGCCCGATCCTACGCATTATACGTCTAACCGTCTCTTCACAACATATAACGTTTTCTTCCTGCAAATCCTCGTAGACTTTTCGATAGCCATAAATGCGATTGCTTTCGAAATAGCTACGAGCAGCCGCCTGAGCAATAGAAATTCTTCTGACCTGCTGAGAACAGGGATTGCGTTTGACGCCGTCATAGTAACCACTGCTGCTTACTTTCAATACTCTGCACATTACCGCAGTTGGAAAGAGTCGCCTGTGCTTTTTGATCCATGCGTACTTCACAACGACTCCCTGGCAAAGTACGCTGCTGCTTTTTTTAATATATCATTCTCCATCCTGAGTTGAGCAAGCTCTTTGCGTAGCTGCCTAAGCTCATCTGCCTTGGGTTGAGTTTGGCTTTGAGCAGGTAGTTCGCCGGTCTGTCTGAATTTTTGTACCCAGTTTCGGATTGACCAACCTGTGGTGCCAAGCCTTTTAGCTGCCTGTTCGTAAGAATAACCTTGCTCGGTTACCAGCCGAGCTGCCTGTAATTTGAATTCTTTGCTGTATTTTCGGTACTTTGCCATAACGAACACTCCTTGTAAATTGGGGCAGTATAACCTCTCGCCAAGTGTCCGTCATCTGTTCAGCACCTCAAGCTTTGTAAAATGGTCATTCTTATTTACTTCACGCAGTTCTAAAAGCTAATATTTTCATAATGTAGAAATGTTGCATTTTGGCTGTCTAACATAAACCGAAAGTCTTCACAGCAGATTGTTAGCAGCCTTAGCAGAGGAGAAAGAAAGTGATATTGGGCACAAGGCAAATCAATAACTATAATAACGCAAAATTGAATTGGTAATTGGTGACCGGTATCGAGAATCGAGCATTGGAGAGTGGAGAGATAGAATGGGGAATGTGAACCGACGAGACTTTCTGAAACTTGCCGGGGCTGGTGCTGTCTCGCTGACTATTCCGGTGTGCCTGAACGCTGCACAGCAGCTTTCGGGCAAATCGTTCGTAAATAAGCCCAATATCCTCGTGATAATGTCGGACGAGCACAACGCCGCTGTGTCAGGATGTTACGGCAATAGCGTCGTCAAGACGGCGAATCTGGACGGCCTGGCCAACAAAGGCGTTACCTTCGAGAGCTGCTACTGCAACTCGCCGTTGTGTGTGCCCTCGCGGCTGTCGTTCATATCAGGCAAATACTCCTCACGAGTGGGCGCATGGTCCAACGAATGCTGGCTGCCCACTGATGACTTTCCGTCGCTGCCGAACATTATGAACGCCGCCGGCTACGAATCGTTTCTCTGCGGTAAGATGCACTTCGACCGTATCCGCCGGTACGGCTTCACCGAGATAGGCAGCGATGAGATGAATGATAACTTCAGGACAGGCAGGGGTTGGCGGCGGCGAGCGGACGATCTTACGCCCAAGCCGGGAATCACCGAACGATTCGACCAGTTCCGCACAGGCCAAAAATCCAACGTGCTGATTCACGACCGTAAAGTGACATCTGGAGCGGTAGAATTCCTCAACAGCCGAAAAAGCTCCGACAAGCCGTTTTTCCTGCTGGCCGGCTACCTTGCTCCGCACTTTCCGCTAATTGTGCCGGAAAAGTATTGGCAGCAATATAAAGGCAAAGTGCCAATGCCGGTGATTCCAAAAGGCCATCTCGAATCTCAGCCGTTAAACTACAAACATCTGCGCATCGGCTTCAACGTTGAGGATGCGCCGGACGATATCGTTCGCAGGGGCAGAGAACTGTATTATGGCCTAACCCAGTGGGTGGACGAGGAAATTGGAAAGGTACTGAAATGCCTGGCCGAGAGTGAAGCAGCGGACAACACGGTCGTTATTTACACATCCGACCACGGCGAGAATATGGGTGAGCACGGCTTGTGGTGGAAAAACTGTATGTACGAGCAGGCCAGCAGGGTGCCGCTGATTGTCAGTTGGCCTGCGCGATGGAAGGGCGGCCAGCGCCGTATGCAAACCTGCTCACTGCTGGATGTGGTGCAGAGTATTGCCGAACTCGGCGCAGCTGAAGTACCCGACGACTGGAACGGCGACTCAATGCTCGCCTGGCTGGACGAACCTGCAACCGAGTGGAAAGACTTTGCCGTCAGCGAATACTACGGCCACAACATCGCATCCGGTTACGCGATGATTCGTGCCGGCAGGTATAAGTACGTCTATCATAGCCCGCCCGATGACAAACATCCCGCCCAGCAGGAACTGTACGACCTTCAGGCCGACCCGGGCGAATTCAACAATCTCGCCGGCCAAGAGAAGCACAAGCAGCGGGTCCGTGCGATGCATACCGCCCTGGTTAAGGAAATCGGTGAGCATCCGGACCAGACTGAGCAGCGATGCCGGGCCGACTATGCCCGCGGATACAAACGCCGCGGCAAAAAAAGAAAAGAGAAAAGAAAAAATAGTTAATAACTCAAACTGACCGATGGCCAGTTTGAAAAATCAAAAATCAAAGATTAAAAATCAAAATTGCGGAATCCCGACGAAGTCGGGATGGCTTTTTGATTATTTTTTATTTTACGGAACATATTATTAAATAATGAGTTATAGCAATTTCGGGCCGTAAATCGGTCAGTTTGAGTAATTAAAACACTAAATTTATTCTTTATCGCCGGTTCAATCCATTTATAAAACTCGCTCACTGCCTGCGGCCAGCGCATACTCGGCAACTATTTCACCGCCGAGAACGTGTTTTTCCAAAATCTCCACAGCCTTTTCGGGGTTCAGATCAACGTATTTAACAGGAGGCTTTTCCTGCAATTCAACGGTAACCATAGGTTCTCTGCTGCACAGACCAGCACAACTCGATATGGTCAAAAGAACATCTTGCAGGTTTCTCTTGTCGATTTCATCAACCAAAGCGGTCATAACAGTCCTCGCTCCGGCCGCAATACCACAGGTACCCATGTGAACGATTATTTTTGCTTTTCCCGCACCTTCCCTTAAGTTAATCATTTTTTTCATCTTTTGGGCGATTTTTTCTAAATCTTCAGGCTTTATCTTTCCCATTTTGGACCTCTGTGTCATACCTTGTTAAAATATTATCTATCATGCTTGGTTTCAAATATCCGTAAATTTCATTATTAACGCTCAGTACCGGCGATTGCCCGCAACATCCGATACAACTGACTATCTCAACCGTAAATTTCATATCCCTGGTCGTATTTCCGTTCTGCAGATTCAACTTTCTTCGAATGGTATTGAGTATTTTCTCTCCGCCTTTAACATAACATGCCGTACCCAGGCATACCTTTATGGTATTTTGACCTCTGGGCTCAAGGCTGAAAGCATTGTAAAAAGTAGCGATCCTGTACAGTTCGCTCATATGCTTGCCCATCGCCCTGGCAGTGTATCTCAATACCGGTTCCGGTAAATAGTTAAACCTACCCCCGATACTCTGCAAAACAGGAACTATCGCACCGGGAACACCTTCGTATTTGGCAATTATTTCTTCTACGTTCTCCTGTTCTTTGCGACTGAGTTTCGTTATTCCTTTTTGAACGAATCCGTCCTCATGGTCGGATTTTATAAATCTCCAGCGAAGCTTCGGATCGTAAGTTTTGTTTTTGACTATCCCCCTGACAGTTGTTAAAAAGTCAGGGATATGAATCTCCAGATCATCTTTGATCTTGACTTGGCAGGCCAGTCTCATCCCGGAAGTTTTTTCCTCACGACTCATAAAAATTTCTTCAGTGGGCAGTATTGAGCCTCCGCCGCTTAAAAGCCTTACCTTGCAATATCCACAACTGGCTTTACCGGCACAGGATGATGTGATATCTATCTTATTTGCCGTCAGGTCGGAAAGTAGAAAACTTCCACCCTCAACGGTGAACTCATGGACTTCGTCGTCTTTGCGAACGGTTATTTTGCATTCGCCGTAGGAAACAAGCAATTTGTCGGCGATCGCAAGCAGGATAGTGATTATCAGAAGTATCAGGCTTATTATTAATACAGGTACAAAATTCATTGGCCGTTATCCGTTAAAACTTATTTTATATCAACCATTCCACCAAAACCCAAAAACGCCAGCGCAATAATACCGGCGATTACCATGATTATCCCCGGCCCCTGAAGCCCTTTGGGGATATTTCCAATTAATTTCAATTTTTCGTTTATAGCCGCGACTATCATTATTGCCAGCATCCATCCGACAGCGGAGCCGATGGCAAAAACAAGCGTAGCAGGGTACGAATAATCTCTCAATACCATAAAAAGGGATACCGCTAAAACCGTACAATTAACGGTTATCAAAGGCAGGAATATACCGAAAGAAGCCTGAAGCGAAGGAAAGAAACGCTCCATTATCATTTCCACCAATTGAACAGAAGCAGCGATTGTGATAATAAAAACGATATAGGAAATAATCTCGCTATTGGCAGGGACCAGAATCAGATGGTAAATAGGCCAATTGATCGCTGCTGTTAGAGTAACAACGAAAATGACCGCCGCACTCATCCCGAAAGCCGTTTAGATCGGAAGAGCACACGTCTGAACTCCAGTCACATTCCTTTATCTCGTATGCCGTCTTCTGCTTGAAAAAAAAAAACAAAAAAAAAACACAAACAAAAAAAAAAAAAAAAAAAATGAATACA
>CAJVYN010000084.1 GCA_913009355.1 uncultured bacterium
TGGCGTCAATTTGTGGCTTGATGTCTTCGCATTTCTCCCTTGTTTCAACTAATATGTGACGTGCCGCCGCCCTGGTCATAATCGCCTCCAATCTGTCAGGTTAATATACTCAAACTGACCAATGGCCAGTTTGAAAAGTTAAAAATCAAAGATTAAAAATCAAAATTGCCGAATCCCGACGAAGTCGGGATGGCTGCTTGATTGTTTTTTGTTTACGGAACATATTATTAAATAATGAGTTATAGCAATTTCGGGCCGTAAATCGGTCAGTTTGAGTAATACATTATGCCTGTATCTTAATAAACTCAGTGATAGTTCACAATCCGCTGCGCATTTGCTCGGCTTTAGTTGCTCGCTTGAGTATCTTCTTCTCTTCCGAGGTTAAACTGTGAATGCCGGAATCGTGGACCTTTTGCAAAATGCGGTCAACCTCCATCTGCAGGCTGCGGTGCGTGGTAATTTTCTTTTCCCATCGGCTGGAGCGGATTTTTAACTTGAGTTTGGCACGCCAGCCCTCAGAAAACACGTAAACAGCGCCAGCCGCCATACCACCCAAATGTGCGGCCTCACCGCCGGCATTTGTTCCCTTTGTTATCATCACAAAAAGGAAATAAACTATTCCCACTATCGCTGCGACCCTTATCGGTACAGGAAAGACAACGATAAAAACCACAAAGTGTGGGAAAAGAATTGCGCAGGCGGCTAACATACCGAGAATCGAGCCGGAAGCCCCTATCATTATGCCAGCAGGCAGAAAGTTCACCGCAACAAGTAAAAGATAGAACAGCCCGCCCGCTGCACCACAGCCGAGATAAAACTTCAAAAACCTCCTGCTACCCCAGTGGCGTTCAAGCGTCGGGCCGAGGAAGAACAGGCCGAGCATATTAAGAAGGATGTGTATTATACCGCCATGCAAAAATTGGTACGTTACGATTCGCCAGGGCTGCAACGCCATAGAAAGGGAAGCCGGATAAACTGCAAACCATCTCACCAGCAGCCCGTCGGCTCCTAAAATCTGTACAAAGTATGTCGTAATATTTATAATCAACAGCCATTTGACCACCGGTGTGAGCTTAGGGAAAGTCATCCGCATCTGCGGGGCATTGCGGAATGCGGAGTGGAACTTATCCTGACTGTAGTCTCTATCGTAAAGGCCCATAGTTCGCTATTCGTGCCCAGTGACTGCTGGTTCGCTATCCGGTTCCATTTTTTCAAATATTGCTAATAAAATTATACCAAATACTATCATAGCAATACTAATATTTTGTGAAATTGTCAGGCCGTCGAATTTGTTAAACGGGCTGTCATCTCGCAGAAATTCTATGAAAAAACGAGTGATGCCGTAAAGTATTAACATCAAACCGAATGTACAGCCCGGTTTGGTGAACGGCTTGTTAGAACTACTGGAGCTGCCGGCCTTTTGAGCTCTTCGCCAGAAAAGATAGAGTATGAGGCATAAAAAAGCGGCATTGGCTGACGAATACAATTGTGTAGGATGGACAGGCAAACAGCGGTACGGACCCTTGTCAACCATATCTTTCTGCCTCTGTGTCAACTGTTCATACGGTTTTAAGCCCTGGAACCATACACCATTTTCGCTGTACTCGCCGAAAAAATCAGAGGATAATTCCAATTGCGGTTTGGGGCGATTCCTCTCCGGGTTCGGATATACCTGGCTATGGTAAGCAAATGAGCCATAAGGAAAACGGACGGCCCAGGGCAGCTCTGTTGGCTTTCCAAAATCACAGCCATTTAAAAAACAGCCGATTCTGCCAAAGGCAAGTCCTAACATCAACCCGACAGCGAGAATATCAAAATAGCGGCGAATCGGAAGTTTATGCCGCCGAAGATAAAAAATAATGACAGTGATTGCCAAAATTACGCCCCCTAAAAACTCCAGACCGCCCTGCCAAATAGCAAAGGCCGAAAGCAGCCTGCCACGGAACTGGTCGAAATAGTGGACTACGTAAAGCAGACGGGCTCCGACCACTCCGCCTATCAGGGAATAGAGGGCTGCATTAGCAATGAGCTGAGTATCGAGTGTAATATTACGACTCAGCCGTCTTATCAGGAAAATAGCGGCCATAAAGCCGATAACCATCATCAGGCCATAGCTTTTTAGAGTTAAATGGGTGAATGGTATTTCAAAAAATTCAGGATACATAGCTAATTGGTTAAACTACCCTGTCGCCGTACCGGCGACGGCTAAACAACCCCGCACTGACCCCCAGGATAAACCTGGGGGCTAAATACGGTATCTATTCTTTTATTTTGTTGTTTTCGTCAAGTACGACTATTTTCGGTTTAAATTTCTTAGCCTCATCAGGTGTAAAAAAAACAAAACTGAAAATGATGATAATGTCTTTTGGCTTTATCAAATGAGCTGCGGCGCCGAGTACCACAATCCGGCGGGAACCGGCCTGGGCAGGAACAGCATAGGTCTCAAGCCGGCTGCCATTGCTTAAATCAGCGACCAAAATAGACTCGTAAGGCAAAATACCGGCGGCCTCCATCAACTCAGAGTCGATCGCTAAACTGCCGGGATAATGCAGCTTAGCATCGGTAACAGTCGCACGATGTAACTTGCTCTTTAATATTTTTATAAACATAATTAGTTACTTATTTTTCGAAAAAGTTCTCTGCCTCTGATAAAAATTGTGCCCAAGTTTCCGGAATATTGTCAGCTAAATCTTCCAAATGAGTCTCTTCAAGCATGAACCCATACGCATGAACAAAAAAATGTCTAAAAGTCAGGTACTCGTAAAGCTCATCAGATAACCCCTCTGAAATAATTCCCATAGATAGTGAAAGATTCAACAAGTCTTTATGCCATGTGTCAGACTTAGGGACCTCAACATCTTTCGCTTTCAGAATTTGCTTCAAAATATTTTCTATACCATTATAGATATTATGAAGAAATGTGCCAATAGCTGCTAATTCAATGATTGTTTTCTCTTTTCTTGCTATAGCACCTTTGAGATTACTCAATGCTATCTCAACACTCTCTTTTTCCGCAAGAATCTGCCTGGGGAGTTTATCCATAGATTCTTACTCCTGTCTCTTCTGCAAACTCATTAAATAATGACCTTTTAGAAAGGTCAATAAGGTCAACAGGTTTTGATAAATGTTTGAATAATTCGGTATAAAATTTGAAAAATAACCGAGGTTTAATCCCTTTTACCCCAATGTCTATATCATTAGCTTCTTTGTCTTTTCTTATCGAGGAGCCAAACAAGATAATACAGGAGACGTTATATTTTTTAGCACATCGTAAGATTATATCTTTATCTTCTTCCGCTATCATTTTCATCAACCTCTTTTTATTAAACAACAGTTTTAAAAATCGGTTAGTTTGAGCAAATTGCTATTGTACATTATTGTTTGCTCAAGTCCACCAGAATGTTGTCAATTAAGCGGGTAGAGCCGATTCTGACGGCAACTGCTATAAGAATTCTACCAGCAATGTATTCAACTTCCTGCAGCATTTCAGCGTCAACGATACTTATATACTCTATCTCTATCGATGATGCCCGGCTTAGTATTTTACGCATCTCGGTAATAATTGTTCTGCTGTCTGTGATGCCAACATCAACCATTTCCCGGCACTTTTGAAGCGATTTATAGACCAAAGCTGCATCTTTTTTCTGCTCCGCTGTTAAATATTTATTCCTGCTGCTGACCGCCAGTCCATCCGGCCTGCGAACCGTGGGACAAATAACAATTTCCAAAGGCATATTTAAATCAGCGACCATTCGCTTGATAACAATTGCCTGCTGAGCGTCCTTCCAGCCGAAAAAAGCAATATCAGGGGCAACAATGTTAAACAACTTGGCGCAGATGGTGGTTACTCCGCGAAAGTGTCCCGGACGAAATCGGCCACAAAGCTGCTCGGTCAATTTTTCGACATTTACCCAGGTCAGATTCTGCGATGGATACATCAGCTCCCGTACAGGAGTAAAAACAACATCAACGCCTGCCTTTTTACAAATTCCCAGGTCGGCCTCCAGAGGCCGCGGATATTTTTCGAAATCCTCGCCGGTACCAAACTGCACAGGATTAACAAAAATGCTGACTATGACAAAATCGCATTTTTCCACAGCCGCCTTAATTAGCGAAATATGGCCAATATGCAACGCCCCCATAGTCGGAACAAAACCTATTCTTTTACCTTTACTGCGGGCAGCTTTTACCAGACCTCTGACTGACACTATTGTTTTTGCAACTTCCATTGCTTATTTAACGGCAGCGTAACTTCTTATTTGATTTGCTAAAAGTTCAATATCGGCATCTTTCATGCAGTCTAAATTTGACATCTGCTTACGAATAACAGGACAGGCTTTCCAATCGACAAAGAGCTGCTCATAACCGGAACGGAGAGATTCCAGGAACCGCTTTTTTATGGCCTGCTCATAAGGACGGTTGCGCTTGTGGATACGCTCCAGGCACTCTTGCACCGAATCGGTTAGATATACCACCAACACCGGCGAAGCAACCTCTGCAGCAAACGGCTGGTAAATCTTCTCGTACAAAGCTAACTGCTGCGTATTGAGCGTCTGCCTTGCATAGATAAGCTCCTTGTCGAAAATGTAGTCGCTGATGGTAATCCGTCCCGGCTCTAATATGTTACGATTTAACTGCCCGGCTCTGTGTGTCAGAAAATATAATTGAGAATCCAGCGCCAGCTCTTTTTTGCCGGCATAAACGTCCGGCATAAAGGGATTTTCATCGTAAGGCTCGAGCAGCAGTTGGCAGCGGAGAGCTTGGGACAATTTCTGTGCCAAAGTAGTTTTCCCTACGCCGATTACACCGGCAATACTGATAAGCTGGGGCAAATCGGGATTGGGTACGAAATTTGAGCCGTTAAGCCTGGATGCCAACTCACTTACAGATTCTTTCATAACAGGGTGCTGTAATTCGGCATTGAGCTGAGAAAGGCCTTCGAGCACAAACGAGCGTAAGTGCATTTGGTAATGCGGGACGATTAAGTTAGGACGATTTATGACCTCACCGCCAAAAAGCAAAAGGTCCAAATCAATAGTCCTCGGCGACCATTTTATCCGTCTTACCCTGCCGAGCGCAGCTTCGATATCAACAACTTTCTTATGCAAGTCTTCTACACTTAAGGCGGTCTTTATTTCTGCCACTGCATTTAAGTACTTAAGCTGATTAGTGCCGCCGAGCGGAATGGTTTCGATCAGATCGCTTATTCGGGTAACCTCAAGCTCTTCAGCTTCAGCTAACATTTTAAGGGCTACACTAATAGTGCCCCCTCTGTCACCTAAGTTACTTCCCAGTCCAATATAAGCCGTTGTCAATTCAGCCATAATTTATAATCCAATCTGCTACGCCGCAACAATCGTTTTTGTAAATACCATTGCTTTTGGCGGTCTGTCATTGCGAGCGCAGCGAAGCAATCTCAACCGTTCGAATATTTGAGATTGCCGCGGCCTAAAAACAAGGCCTCGCAATGACAACTTACAAAATCAAATGCTATGGCGTACTACTATTAAATTGCAGCAAAACGTGCCATAGCTTCCTTAACGTCAGCTGGTTTTCCAAACGCTGTGAGCCGGAAATAACCCTCTCCGGCCCGTCCGAAACCAACGCCGGGCGTGCCGACCACATTAGCCTTCTGCAAAAGAATGTCAAAGAAATCCCACGAGCTTAGCCCTTTCGGAGTCTTCATCCAAATGTATGGGGCATTTACTCCGCCAAAAACTGTGTAGCCGAGCTTAGTGAGCGATTCGCGAATCAGGGCGGCATTGGCCATATAAATATCAATAATCCGCCGGGTCTGCTTTTTGCCATCGGGGCTGTAAACAGCGGCTGCGCCGGCCTGTGATATGTAGGAAGCACCATTAAACTTGGTGCTATGCCGTCTGCTCCATAAGGAATTGACTTCAACCGCCCCGCCGTCTTTCGCATAAGCCCTGACCTGCTTCGGCACAACAGTAAAGGCACATCTTAGGCCGGTAAAGCCGGCGGTCTTGGAGAAACTGCGAAACTCAATCGCTACCTCTTTGGCCCCTTCAACTTCGTAAATCGAATGCGGTATTTGACGGTCGGTGATAAAGGCCTCATAAGCAGCGTCAAAGAGAATTATCGCCTTATTACCGTGAGCGAAATCAACCCACTTACTTAAAATTTCCTTAGTAACCACTGCCCCTGTAGGATTGTTCGGGAAGCACAGGTAGATAATATCAACGGGGCTGCTCGGCAGCTCAGGGGTAAAATCATTCTCAGCGGTGCAGGGCATATAGACTATTTTGTCATACTGGCCGTTTTCATTGGCCTGTCCGGTTCTGCCGGCCATAACGTTGGTATCCACATAGACCGGATAGACGGGGTCTGTTACAGCGATGACATTATCGACGCCGAATACTTCCTGGATATTGGCTGTATCACACTTGGCGCCATCGCTGATGAAAATTTCGCTTTTATCCAAATCGACGCTGCGGGGCTTAAAATCGTTTTCGATTATTGCCTCAATTAGAAAATCATAGCCCCGCTCCGGGCCATAGCCGTGAAAACCCGTTTCGCTGCCCATATCATCAACCGCCCGCTTCATCGCTTCGAGAACGGCCGGGGCTAACGGCTGGGTAACATCACCAATGCCAAGACTGATTATCTCTGCATCAGGATTTTCGGCTTGAAAGCTGCGAATCCGTCTGCTGATTTCCGGGAATAAATAGCCGGCCTGCAGCTTCAAAAAATTATCGTTAATCGTTGCCATAGTCCTGTCTGTAATCCTGCTAAAGTTAAACTTATCCGGGTAGTCAGAAATCAATCACGACAGGTCATTCTATTGGCTGTTCGAGTTGGAGTCAAGAGCTTGATTACTTTGGTAGTGCTTAGCCACAGAGGCACGAATTAACGCAGTTTTTTTATAAAGCCACAGCTACAGTATTACTCGGCTGCCTTATAGGCAGGTAAATATCTCTATACTTTAGTCTATTGGTCAATGTTTAGTCCCAGCAATACTTATAGAACAACCATAGCAGTATTACTTGGGGAGCTTTCGCCGGCGGTATTGACAGCCTTTACTCGGTATTCCAGTTGGATACCCTGTAGCTGGTTGCTTAAATTGATTTGCGTTTGGTATACAGTCCCTGTCAATGTCCATTGACTGAATTGTCCATCGTTTTGCGATTGCTGATGTCTTTCGATAATATAGTTTCGCACAGGATCACCTGAATCCCCCGCCGGTCTATCCCATTTAAGCGACAGTTCGCCTTGGCCTTGTGCAATTGCTCTTAGGTTAGTTGGCTGGCCGGGTATGTCCGTTGGTTGCGGTGGGGCCTTTGGCCCCCAGCCAATCTGCGCAAGTTTCTCCGGATTACCGGCTACATCAACTTCTGATTTTCGCAGGCAATTCTTCATTACTTCTTTAAGTTCGGCAAGTTTGCTACGCTTGGCCTCAGTGGCTAGATGCGCTGCGGCCCGCGCATTAACACGGTCTCTTTTTGCGATCCAATAACGGTGATGTCGGCCGCGCAGCATCCCTAAGTTGGCGTTTGGAAAATCCGCTATATGGGCTGCATAGCCCGCCAGCATTTGGTTGGCTAATGCAATAATATCAGCTTCTTTTGTGGGGAACTTAGGCATTTGTTAGTCCTTAGTTTTTAGTCGTTAGTTTTTGGTATCTTGTATTTCGTAAATTATTGTTGCTGCCCGCTGTTGTAGCAGGCAGCAACAACGCTTTTTCTATTCACTAACAACTATTCGCTACTCACTAATTAAAGCACCACCGCTGCTGGTACCTTAGAGGCACGTAAGATAATCACAGCACTACCGCTGCTGGTGCCTTAGAGGCACGTAAGATAATCACAGCACTACCGCTGCTGTGTTGCTGGGCATGCTTTCGCCACCGATATTAGTCGCCTTTGCGCGATATTCCATCTGAATTCCTCTCGGCTGGTCGTTTAGACTGATTTCATTATTTAGAGAAGAACCTACAATCGACCACGTTCCGAACTCACCGCCGGCGGCGAGTTGCTCTCGTCTTTCGACGATATAGTTTCGCACGGAACCGCCGGAACCGCTGGCGGGTCTATCCCATGCCAGCCAGAGCATACCCTGTCCTTCGGCGGTCGGGTGCAGATTGGTCGGCTGGCCGGGAGCTACGACCGGTTGCGGTGGGGCCTTCGGGGCCCAGCCGATTTGAGTGAGCTTTTCCGGGTCATCGGCTACATCAACTTCCGAGACCTTCAGGTCGTTTCTCATCAGTTCTTTTAGTGCATCGAGGTTGTCGGTTTTTGTTACTGTTGCGATTTGTGCCTGCGCTTTTGCATCGTCCTGTGCCTGTTTGTCGGTCTGGTAGTTGCTCAGAGCGGTTTGCAGGTCGGCAACGGTAACGGATGGGAAATCCGCCCCGTGTGCTGTGTAGCCTGCTATCATTGTTTCGACAAGCGCCACTATTTCTGCTTCGGTTCTTGGAAAATTTGGCATTTTTTTTCTCCTAAAAAAGTAGTAATTTCAGTTATTCCCCGTTTGCGCGGGTTTTTTTTGGCACACGATGTGCACGATTTTTACTTTCTAATAGACTTTGAGAATAATCGATTATCGATAGTAGATAATCAGTCGAATATCCGCCCCAAAGTTGATTTCGCTTTTTAAGGAATAAGCGATTGTCCCCTTCTCGGTTTGTTTACAGGAAGGCTTTAGTTTTATTCAGAGAAAACCGGCTATTTTTATAGAGAACTATTGTAGATGTCGAAAATCGCGATTTGTTTTCGATAATAAATAATCACAAATCAATTATCAATCAAGGTCGAGTCCGGTAAATGCAAATTGCATCTTTATGATGTAGGTTTGCAATGTGCCGATGTAAGTTTACATCATCGTATTGACCGCTGTAATGTGCCGATGTAAGTTTACATTATCTCATATCGCATCTCCCTGCCGTGTTGCAGGCGGATTTATGGCAATGTAAGTTTGCAATGTCTTTCTGCAGAGCGAGGAATCGCAATGTAAGTTTACATTGGCTTATATCGCATCTCCCTGCCGTGTTGCAGGCGGATTTATGGCAATGTAAGTTTGCAATGTCTTTCTGCAGAGCGAGGAATCGCAATGTAAGTTTACATTGGCTTATATCGCATCTCCCTGCCGCATTGCAGGCGTAAGAATGGCAATGTAAGTTTGATTTGTCGCATTTGATGTTTACAATAAGGCGATGCAGATTGATTTACCCTTCTGCAGAGCGTAAAATCGCGATATAGGTTTACATTTTCGCATTTCCGGCGTCTGCGGGGCATTGCAAGTACAATGTGCCTGATCCGATGCAAACTAAGTTTGTTTTTTGGTGTGATTTGGGGGATTTGCCGATTTGTCACGAAGTAAGCTTTACTTCACTTTATTTTACTTCGCAGGAAGCTTATTTTGCTTCGGGGTATCTTTGCTTTGGGGCGACTCCTTTTTATTTTGTGCCACACAGGTTGCCCTTATATCTTCAATTAGCCGTGAAGCTATTTTGGCAATTTCGTTTTTTTCTTCTGATTTTGTCATCAGTGTTAGAGTCCTTAAAATTCATAGAACCTTTTTTACAAATCCCCGGCAAAACGCTCCTTTAGCTGCTGGTTACACAGGTTCGACAGTCTGACACGTGTCAGTTTGTCCGGCGCAGATTGCGACCATAGTCATATATAGGCGCAGGTGAGAGGTGAAATGTTGATTGTAAAATTTA
>CAJVYN010000085.1 GCA_913009355.1 uncultured bacterium
TTTGTGTTTTGTTTTTTTTTTAATGATACGGCGACCACCGAGATCTACACTCTTTCCCTACACGACGCTCTTCCGATCTATTACAGACTCCCTGCGGCTGACCGTTGAGCCGAAAGCTGTTGCAAATTAAAATATGATATTCCGGTTTTTGCATTGTATTCTCCTATTGGTTACTGGTAACTGGCAGGAATTAAAAACTCCTAACCCTTATCACTTAATTTCCGGACTCATCCACATCCTCCGCCGCCCCCACCGTCCTGGTCGCACTGGCAACTGCACTGTGTACATTTCGCCGGCGAGTGTATTTGTCTGCCCTGATAGACGGCTTCAAGATTTTCCTCGACCGGGCCTTCGGCCAGGATAGTCTTGATGCCCTCCTGTTTCAGCACTGTTCGTGGGGACCGGCCGGCCCCGCTGACCAGTACCGCCCGGCAGTCTTTGAGAACTTCAGCAAGCCCCAGCCATCGGCTATCGCCGCCTCCCCTGGGCGGGGTCTTGCGGTCTTCGACAAACTCCGATTTGCCGTCTTCCCAACGAAAGACCATCAGCCGATCCGCCTCACCCAGATGCTGATTTACAAGAACACCTTCCCTGCTTGCCACCGCAACACAGGGGCGGTTCTCGCAAGGCTCAAGCGGCTGGGCAGCGGCGTTCTTCAGGCAATCGAGGGAACCATCAGAAATAGTCTCGCTCAGCAGTCCTACGGCATCGGCACGGCAGCGGCTGCAGTGATGCATTTGCCGAATATACAGGGACGCTTCGGCCCGGATTTGAGCCACCAGTTCAGCCAAAGGCGGCTCGATATCACCCATAGCAGTGCCGGCAACCGGATACAGCGCAATGCAGTTCTGAATGTCAGCGCCGAGTTCGGCTACGGTTTTGGCAACCTCAGCAATATGGTGGTCGTTGATACCAGGAATGATAATCGTATTGACCTTGACTGTTATGCCAGCGGCCTTGAGATCGCCAACTGCGCCCAGCTGCCTTTCAAGAATAATTTCCGCGCCCTTCTGAGCACGCAGGACTCTCTTATCGTCACGAACCCAGGCGTATATCTTCTCACCGATAGCAGGGTCAACTGCACTAATAGTAATGGAAACGTGGCTGACTTTCAGAGCAGCCAAATCCTCAATATAAGGCGCAATGTTCAGCCCGTTCGATGCCACGCAAAACAGTATTTCCGGATATTTTTTCCGCACCAGACTCAGTGTCTGAAGCGTTTCGCCAGGGGTGGCAAACGGGTCGCCCGGCCCGGCGATACCGACAACTGTAATCCGTTTATCATTTGCCATTACCTTATCCAGGTAATACAGGGCCTGTCCCGGGGAAAGAACCTGGCTGGTTACCCCCGGCCGGCTTTCATTGACACAATCGAATTTGCGGTCGCAGAAGTTGCACTGGACATTACATTCGGCAGCCACCGGCAGATGAACACGACCGAATTGACCGCACACGTCACCATTAAAACATGGATGTTTATTTATATCGAACGCCATTTCTATTCCTTATCAAAAGTGTAAAGTGCCTAAAGTTGTGGAATTTTTTTAACTTTAGCTCACTTTAGTTCACTTTTAACTTTAGTTCACTTCAGCCATATCTCGCTGCCATATCAGATGTAGGTGTACCCTACCGGCGATGATGACTGTTTTGCTTCTATCAAAGTATTAACGATGCGGTCAAAGAGCTGCCCGGCACCACGGTAGCCTAAGTGCAGCAAACGCGGCCCGCCGATTCTATCGTGTATGGGAAAGCCGACACGCACCAGCGGTACGCCGAGCTTTCTTGAAAACGTATATCCTTTACTGTTGCCGATAATCAAATCAGGCTGTAAATTCGCAGCCGCCTGCTCAATATCAAGAAAATCCGCACCCTCAAGCACAGTTATCTCCTGCGTGAGTTCAGGGGTTACTCTCCGTATATTTTCATTCAGCCGTCCGCTCTCTGCACCCGATGCGCAGAGGACGGGTATGATGCCGATTTCCGCCAGAAACGCCGCTATTCCGACTACCATATCTTCCTGGCCATAGACAACCGCACGTTTGCCAAAGACGTATTTGTGACCATCGACGTAGGCATCTATCAATCTGCCCCGCTCGAAGAAATACTTTTGCGGTATCACTTGGCCGCTCAGTTCCCCCAGTACATCGAAGAAAGCGTCGGTCTGTTTGATACCTATGGGAAGACCGAGGCGATATTCCGGTACATCGCAGCGCTGCTGCAGCAGGCAGCCGGCGCTTAGCTCGGAAGCAATGGTCGAGCCGAAAGAAATCGTTGCCCGTGCTTGTCCCATACCTCGAATGGAGTTAAGGGTAGTGCCGCCTGACGCTATCTTTTCATATTCTGCTACGGTCGGTGCATCGAGTGTTTCCGAGTAGTCCGGCAGCATTACATACGGCAACTCAAAATCCTCGATTATTTCTTTTATGTGCCGCTGGTCAGCAGGGGAGACCATTCCGGGAAGTATATTAATCGCCTTGCCAGCTCTGCCGCCAGGCTCTGCCAAGGATTCGACCACCGCCCGCACCGCAGCGTGAAAACCTTCAACGTGAGTGCCCTGATAGCTCGGCGTCGAGACGGGAATTATCGCTGGCAGAGCATCTCCCTGGGATTCTTTGACGAACTGGCGAATCAGCATTGGCATATCCTCACCTATCGTCTCGGTCAGGCAGGTTGTAGCTACGCCGATCATTTGCGGTTTGTACTTTTCTATCACGTTTCGCAGCCCACGATGCAGGTTGTCGCCGCCGCCGAAAATGGCACTTTGCTCATCGAAACTCGAGGAGGCTATGTCCACCGGCTCGCGAAAGTGGCTGATAAAATAACGGCGTATATAGGTAGCGCAGCCCTGGGAGCCATGGAGGAAAGGAAGAGTTGCTTCGATACCTCGAAAGGTCAGGCAGGCCCCCAGGGGCGTGCACAATTTGCATGCGTTACGGCAGGCGGTGAAGGTGTTTTCATGGACAGCTTTCATTTCTTATTCTCCTGCGCCGGCTGTGGGCGCCGAACGAACTGCCAGACCGGGCTGGTCACGGTAGCGTAAACCTCTCTGGCGAAATTAAGCATACCTGTAAAGCCGGCAAGGGCCTGTTTGCGTTCGTGGTTATGGTCGCAAAAGCCAAGGCCGAGCTTATAGGCGATGGGACGCTCTTTGACCCCGCCGATAAAAATATCACAGCCCTTCTCCTTGAGAAACCCACACAACTCGAGCGGATTCGAGTCGTCAACTATGATTGTGCCCGCATCGCACATGTCACGCAGTTGTCGATAGTCATCCTGGTTGCCTGTCTGCGAGCCGACCAGAACCGTCCGCATACCGAGCAGTCTAAGCGCCCGCACAAGTGAAAAGGCCTTGAATGCCCCGCCGACATAAACAGCCGCTTTCCTGCCGACAAGGTCCTTGCGATAGCGACGAATCTCGGGCATAATAGCTGCCACTTCGCTGCGCACAATCTGCTCGGCCTTCTCCATCATTACGGGGTCATCGAAAAACTCCGCCACATCGTAGAGTGCCTTGGCCATATCTTCGATGCCGAAGTAGGACACCCGGATATAGGGCCGGCCGTACTTTTCTTCCAGCTTGCGTGCAAGATGGATTATCGAGCCTGAACACTGCACTACGTTGAGCGAGGCGGCGTGCATACGGCGTATATCGGCCACGCGCCCGTCCCCTGTAATATTGGCAACTACCTCAACTCCCATGCGATTATAGTATTCGCGAATGAGCCAAATCTCGCCTGCGAGATTGAAGTCGCCCATAATGTTAATGCTGTGCCTGGAAACCCCGTCGGCAGGCGCCGTACCTACCAGCTTATAAAGGGCATCGCAGGCGGCCCGGTAGCCTTCTTTCTTACTGCCGCAAAAGCCCTCGGAATGTACCGGCAGCACCGTAATGTTTTTCTCGGAACTGACTTTCCTGCAGATAGCGTCAACATCGTCTCCTATCAATCCTACGATACAGGTCGCATAGACAAAAGCTGCTTTGGGCTGATATTCATCTATCAACTCGACCAGGCTGTTGTACAGTTTTTTTTCTCCACCCTGTATGACATCCATTTCGCGCAGGTCGGTGGAGAAACTGAGCCGATGCAGCTGCGGCCCGGACGACAGAGCACCGCGGATGTCCCAGGTATAGGCCGCACAGCCGATGGGGCCGTGGACCAGGTGCAGGGCGTCGGCGATGGGATAGAGCACTACCCGCGAGCCGCAGAATACGCAGGCCCGCTGGCTGACGGCTCCGGCCAGGCTCTTTTTCTCGCAGGTCATATTGAAGGACCCCTGGCCCTTGCGGTAAACCTGCTGTCTGCGTTCGTCTAAAATCCTGACCATAATTCACTCTAATCTTCACGGTTTCCTGGAATTACATAACCAACTCGAAGCTCTCTTCCGGGCAGTCTCTGTCCTGACGGTCCAGCAGCACGTTCAATATCATTTCGAGCAGCCGCATACCGCCGCGGTATCCGACGGTGGGAAAATACTGATGGCCCACTCGGTCGAATATCGGAAAGCCGAAACGCACGAGCGGAATATCCTCGTCCCGGGATATGTATTTGCCGTAGGTGTTTCCGATAAGAAGGTCCACCTTTTCGTTTTTTATCCACTGATGCATCAGGTACATATCGGCGCCTGCGCCGGCTTTGACCTCGGCCTTGAAAGCACAGTTGCCTATGACCTTTTCTATTCGTTTTAGAAAGTTTTTTCCGGGCGTACCGGTAACAATATAAACCGGCTCCATATCGAGCAGTACCAGGAACTCGGCCAGCGCGACCAATTGGTCCGGGTCTCCCCACAGCGCAACGCGTTTTTTGTACGTGTACTGCTGGGTATCCATAATCATATCCAGCAGACGGCCCCGCTGCTCGGTAACAGTCTCCGGAACTTCGATGTGCAGAATTTTGCGCAGCGTATCGATAAAGCGGTCGGTTGCGGCCAGGCCGATAGGCAGGTCCAGTATTTCGCACGGCACATTACACTTTACATCCAGTGCCTTAGCTGCCGGACCGGATGTCACCTCCCCCAGCGCAATTGTCGCTTTGCTGTCGCCGGTAGTTTTCAGTGCCTCTACTGTGACCCCTCCCTTTGGAAAATGCTCGGCTTTGCCGGTCATCGCAACGTCCAGCACCCCTGAGGTATCGGGGAAGATAACCGTTTTAACTCCCATTTCCCCGCATAGCCGTTTGATTTCCCGCATGTCCGCCGGCTCCACCCAGCCCGGAATGATGTTGACCTGATTGAGCTTCTTCCCGCTGCCGGATTCGGAAAAATAAGTAACCATACTTTTGACCATATTGGCAAAGCCCGTCACGTGCGAACCGACGTAACTTGGGGTATTACAGTGGATGAGCAGCTTGCCCTCAGGTATCTTGCCGTCACTCTCAGCCCTCTGGATAATCTGAGGAATATCGTCCCCGATAGTTTCCGAGAGGCAGGTGGTATGGACGGCTATTATGTCGGGATTGTATATGGTAAATATATTATTGATAGCCGCAACGAGATTGGCCTGTCCCCCGAAGACGCTTGCGCCCTCGGTAAAAGAGCTGGTCGTAGCCATCGCCGGCTCTTTGTAGTGGCGAGTCAGAGCGCTTCGATGATAGGCGCAGCAGCCCTGAGAGCCGTGGCTATGGGGCATACAGCCGTGGATTCCGAGCGCCGCATACATTGCGCCGATGGGCTGACAGGTCTTGGCCGGGTTGATAGTCAAAGCGCCGCGCTGCTGCACTTCGGATGATGTGTGTCTCAATAACATTATCGTTTTCCTTATGTTTTAACGTTGTTCTCTCAAAGTACGTAGCCGACCTCCAGTTGAGGCCGCTGCTGCCAGGGGGCTTGGACATACGACCATATCCGGCTGTTCACCATACGGTCGATTTCATAAAAGAAGTTGACAGCTCCCTTGAACCCTGCGTACGGACCGCCATAGTCGTAGCTGTGCAGTTGCTTGCAGGGGACACCTGCTTTCTGCACGGCATATTTTTCCTTGATACCGGCGCAGTAAACGTCTGGCTTATAGATTTCGAGAAGTTTTTCCATCTCATAGTGGTTGAGGTCGTCTATAACAAGACTGTTCTTATCCATATCGGGCATCATGCCTTTGTATTCACCGATAGCCATTCCCTCTGCTTTAAGCGCCTTGATTTGCTCTTTGGTTTTACGGGGACGGTATCGCTTGGGGTCGGCTTCGATTTTCAGCTCTTCGATATTTCGGCTGTCGGCATCGACCTTGATTGACGGCAGCACATCACGACCCTCGTAGTCGTCTCTGTGGGCAAACTCATAGCCGGCACTGATGGTTTTCATTCCCATTTCCCGGAACAGTTCCTGGTAGTGGTGTGCGCGTGAACCGCCGACAAAAAGCATAGCGGTTTTGCCCTCACAGCGGGTCTTGACGTCCTGCTGTGCAGTTTTTACCGCCGGCATTTCTTCAGCGATAACTTTTTCGACCTTCTCGGCAAGGCTCGCACTTTCAAAGTACTGAGCTATCTTGCGAAGCGCTTTAGCCGTGGCTTCTGCACCGATAAAGTTGACTTTCAACCAGGGGATACCGTATTTGGTCTCCATCATATCGGCCATATAGTTGATGGAGCGATGGCACATTACCAGGTTCAAATCTGCGGTGTGGGAACGGCACATCCCTTCATAGTCGGAGTTGCCGCAGAATGTGCAGATAAGCTCTATTCCGCATCGCTCGAACAGATCTTCGATAACGAACGCATCGCCGCCAATGTTGTATTCTCCCAGCAGGTTTATCCTGAACTTTGCATCGACAGTGGTATCATCACGTCCCACAATATGTTTGAATACCTGGTTGTTTGCTATGTGGTGTCCGGCAGATTGGCTGACACCCTTGTAGCCCTCGCAGCTGAAAGCGAAGATATTGATACCAAGCTGTCTTGACATCTCTCTTGCGACCTGATGGACGTCGTCGCCTATCAGCCCCACCGGACAGGTGGAGTGAATAGCGATAGCTTCCGGCTTGAAGGCCTCGTATGCCTCTTCAATTGCCTGTTTCAGTTTCTTCTCTCCGCCAAAGATAATCTCGCTTTCCTGCATATCCGTAGAGGTGCTGTAGGTCATATAGTTCGGGTCAGTATCGCTGGCGGGCCTGGTCTGGTTTCGCCGGGTCAGCCAGCTGTAGAATCCGCATCCAATCGGGCCGTGCGTGATACTTAGAACGTCGCGTGTCGGGCCTATTACCACACCTTTGCAGCCGGCGTAACAGCAGCCGCGCATACTAATAATGCCGGGAACGGTGCGGGTATTGGCCTGGATTTGCCGGCTTGCGCCCGGCTCATTGACCACAATGGCCTTTGACCTTTTGCGTGCCACCTTTGCCGGAAAAACCTTAAGCAGCTCTTCCTTAACTTTGGTCGGACTGAGTTCATTTTCCACAGTCATTTCAATATCTCCTTTTAAGCTGCGCCCTCATCTAACGCCTTATCACCCGTTTGTCCTGTCCGCAGTCGTACCGCATCCAGCATCGGCCGGACAAATATCTTGCCGTCCCCGGGGTTTCCTGTTTGGTTGACCTCGATGATTACCTTGACGACAGTCTGCGCCATCTCGTCAGGCACAACGATAATCAGAAGCCGTTTCGGAATCATTTTAGGCCCCGGGCCTAATTGATTGATGGCCTCGTCGTAACCTTCTTGTGCGCCCTTGAGCAGGAGGTAGTCAACCTTGCCCTTGCCGCGCCCCATAACCTTACGAGCGGTCAGTGACACAATGCCGGCGTCAGCAAGGGACCGTTTAGTCACATTCATCTTATTCATCCGTATAATAGCCAGGATTTCCTTCATATTTATTGCCCTTGAGCTGTTCTGTGTTTCTATTATTCTTTTTGACCGGTACTTACTGTGTAAACATCCTCGACCGTCGAGATAAAGAGCTTGCCGTCACCGAAGTTGCCCTTACTGCCCGTCCGTGCCGCCTTCATAATTGTTTCCACCACCAGTTCCTTGTCTTCGTCCTTTATCACGGTGAAGAGCAGTTCCTTCGGCAGTTCGTCGTAGGTAACCTCGCCGACCTTCATACCTCGCTGCTTGCCCCGGCCATAGACGTCCATCTTTGTTACCGCCGGAAACCCTGCGTACATAAGTGCGGACATAACTTCCTCAGATTTTTCCGGCCTGACGATTGCGCTTATCATAATCATAATTTGATGCTCCTTTTTTTCTTTGGGTTAACGGTACAAAACCAGGTTAGACCAGCATACCGAAGTCCAGCAGCAATTTTTCCAGTTCCTCGATTTCGAGTGGAGTCGGAACAATAAACATCTGGTTTTCATCGATGGCCTTTGCCAGCGCCCTGTATTCATCCGCCTGCGGGCACTGCGGGTTCCATTCGATTACGGTTTTACGCTGTATTTCAGCTCTCTGAACGTCATTGTCACGGGGTATGAAATGAACCATTTGTGTCCCTAATGCCCTTGCAAGCTCTTCTACCAGCTCATTTTCCTTGTCAACTTTACGGCTGTTGCATATCAATCCGCCGAGCCGCACGTCGCCGGACTCTGCAAACTTCACAATTCCCTTGCAGATATTATTAGCGGCGTACATAGCCATCATTTCGCCGGAACAGACGATGTATATCTCCTGTGCTTTGCCCTCGCGCATCGGCATTGCAAAGCCCCCGCAGACCACATCACCGAGAACGTCATAGAAGACATAGTCCAGGTTCTGGTCATCGGTGTATGCCCCAAGCTGCTCAAGCAGATTGATAGAGGTAATGATTCCTCTGCCCGCACAGCCGACGCCCGGCTCAGGTCCACCCGACTCGACACAGAGCGTATCGCCATAGCCGGGCCGACGGACATCTTCCAGTTCCACGTCCTCGCCTTCCATTCGCAAGGTATCGAGAACCGTTTTCTGCGCCAGCCCGCCGAGCAGAAGCCGGGTTGAGTCGGCCTTTGGGTCACAGCCGACCACCATAACTTTTTTGCCCATCTCCACCAGAGCGGCGACCGTATTCTGCGTGGTGGTGGACTTGCCGATTCCGCCTTTTCCGTAAATTGCAACTTTTCGCATTGCTTGACTCTCTTTCTTAATAGTTATAGAAACTCTCGAACCAGTCAGTAACATTTTCATCTGTATGCACTCTTTAGCAAAACAATGAATTGCAATGTATGTACCAGACTACCCCTCGGCAGAGTTTTTTTTGGCACATCCAACGGAAAAGGGTTTTCGGGTGAATACAATAAGGGCGGGTCAAAATACTCAACTCTTGATTAGTAAGAGATTTAGAAGAAGCCGGATCGCTATTTACACCTATAGAATTCAATGTTTTTTATGCGCAGCTCAATTGCAATTTCCATCAGAGCAATCGGGCCGGGTTCACTGAGAGTGAAATAATTGTCACTTTTTCTGTAGATGATTTGTTATGCGGAAAATTTAAGTCGTGTAACCAACTACCCATGCAGAAGTTATGATAATGGGACAAAATTGTCCGCCTCCGCCGCAAAAGTGAAATAATTGTCGCTGATTTGGGATATCGATACGAGAAGGACTGCTTGAAATCGCAAAAATCAAAGTGTAAAATCAGTACTGTCCCATTAACTTGAGACTTCTTTAATATAACTATTTTAACTATATGACGTTACAACAAAAAACAACTGTTATCGATTTGAACTCGCTGTTATCCTGCGGTGATATTTTACTATCACTT
>CAJVYN010000086.1 GCA_913009355.1 uncultured bacterium
TAGTTCTAGATAGTGTGTGGATCTTTTTACTTCATCTGTTGTGTGTTTTTTTTTTAATGATACGGCGACCACCGAGATCTACACTCTTTCCCTACACGACGCTCTTCCGATCTGATTTCCCGTGACCTTTCGTATGGGTAATCACTGTAGAAATGCAATTCTTCTTTTTGCTCGATAGCTTTGACATCCGGGCTGTATTCGCGGAGAAGTGCTTTGTAGTATAGTGCTATAGGCATTCTACGACTTTTGGCTCGCCGGCTTATAAACAAGTCATACTGTTCGAAGAGCCATTGTCTTTTCGCCTGGTACTTCAGCTCGTCGGTTGCGACAAACCAGCTTGGCCAACGGTCCTGACTTAGTTGAATCTGGATTTCTCTTTTCAGTTCTGCACGCAGTGGTATTGGCTCAGCCGGATAAAAGAAGCCCGCCAGATATTTTATAACAGCCGGATTCGTAATCGTTTTGTCTAACGCTTCTGTTATGCTGTGGTCGTGAAATTCGCTTACCTGTTCCGGATTGTTCTTGGCCACATAGAGCTGATAGTCCAGTTCATCGAATCCGATTTTCACTTCGAACACAACCACAGTCGTCAAAAGTACAAGCGAGGTAAACATCCAGACCAGGCCCGGCCGATAGCGTGTAAAATGTCCTATGCCGAGAACCAATCCTGCAATGGCCAAGCCAACAAGCCAGGCGCAAATCCATGGCGTAAAAGAAAATCCCCATTTGATGGGTTCAACCCCTATTGCACCGCCGAAGTATCCCCAAAAAGCAAGTTGCGGAGCTGTGCATAGTGCTATTGCGATGAAGCGGCTGCGGAAGCGCAGCGGACGACACGCCACAGCGACACAGCTTAGCAAAAGGCTAATCGCAAAAGCCGGCAGATTAGCTAAGAAAGCCACTGCTAATATGAAAGGCAGACTGTATCGCGAGCTCATAAGCTGTGATATCAACACCGGCACAATGCCCAGGATACCCATAAGCATTCCTAAAACAAGAATCTGCCATGGATACTCGAATATACTCACACCGGTTATAGCGGCCTGGCCCAGTCGCCAGAGTTTTGGAGAAGTTACAGCGGCGAAATCAAATGTCCAGAATGAGCCGGTCTGTATTTTTGACCAGAAAAGACAACTCACTGCAAACGCCAGCACGGCGAGCAGCCAGCACCTCTGCACATTTTTATGGCTGTAATGCAGTGTAGGCCCGACAGTCATAAAGGACTTTGCGGCTGTTTTGGGCGTTTTTTCCGTCTGTTTATTATCCATAAGCCTGCCCGTTGCGAATGTACATTTGTATTTTATACCTCAATGCGCAGAGCATTATACCCTTTGAGCAAGATAAAGGACAGTGAAAATAGAGATGGTTGTCGTTATGTTTAGCCCCCAGGTTTATCCTGGGGGTTAGGTTTATCCTGGGGGTTTTATCGATTCTATATTCCCTCAATCAGCCAGCGGTCTTTGACTTTCTTGAGATTACCATCTAAATCAAATGTATCTCCTGACCGGAAAGTTTTCCCTTCGACAGTAAATTCTCGCTTTAAGGTCATTCTCCATGCAATCGAGCACTTATCAGCCTTTTGTTTCTTCTCGACGATGGTGATAGGTGCGTTAGTATCAACTGCCTCCAGCATTGTTTTAAAAGGGTTCGTACTTGGGTCAGTTAGAAGCCTTTTTGTATCTTTGTAGTCGTGGCTGTCAGGCGCAAAGCAGGCAAGGGCCAATTCGACATTGCCGGCGATAGCAGCTTTGGTGAAATTTATTACCGTGTTTTCAGGTGAGCTGAAATCAAGTCCCTGCTTCTCAGCCCACGCCTGTTCGTTTAGCTTTTGATTTTGGATTGACCGCTTCCTTGATTGCTCTCCGGATTTTTCGCATACACGGTCAAATATGGCCCTGGTCGCCTCAATCGTCCAGACTCGGTCGTTGCCGGCATTCAGCCATCGGCCGTTCTCCAATTCGAGATGCCGAACATCGATGGGTTTTCTAATAATTTTAGATGAGAATTCCTGCGGCAGTTCCGCAGCTACCATAGCACGGGTTCGGCTCCAAATCCGCACTTCAAGGATACGGGCGTTTAATAATACCTTAGCCCATTCGGCATCGACTTCGGACTTTTTTGGCTTTGCCTGTCGAAATTGTTTAGCGAGCTTCCTGACACTGACCCTCGCCCAATCCGAATTGTCACCGCTGGCCGAGACACGGTTAATCGCAGCGTAAGCCGCCTCCGGCGTGGAGAAATCCTGTTTTTCACCGAAATCCGCCACCGAGCGATTGACCTCATAAACCTTCATTTCTCCAATCTGTTCAACCTTATCATCCCTGCTAATTTTTCCGCCGCCTTTGCCCACGGGCAATCTGTACTGAAAAGCCGTAGTAATGCTGCCGCCGGCTGGAATCATCTTTTCCTGGTGCAGTTCAATCCGCCCGTTTTTTGTCCGCCGTTCCATATCCTCCGGCGTTGTGGAGATAAGCTCAGCTCCTTCGGGCAGCAGGTATGTTTCTATCCGCCGTGTCGGTTGGCCTGCAGCAGGCCAGTGCGTCATAAAATACTCAAATGTATCTTTACTGCCGGCTACCGGCTTTATCAGCCCCGTCATAGTTCCTTCGCTTGCATAGACCATAGTTTCGCCGGGCAAAACCGGTTCATTAAACGTGAGGTTATATCGATAGTGACTGCCCTTATGTTTTGTAGTAAACTTGATTGGCCGGCCCTTATTATCACTCATACTTGTAACGTTCACGAAATCAGAATTGACAAATGATGTGGTTTTTACCGGATTGACGTCTCGACTTATCTTTCGGATAGTGCTTTTGAACGAAATTGTACCGTTGTCACCAATGTCATTAAACATTATCTGCGTATAGGGCTCCGCCACTTCCGCTGTTGCTTTTCTCTCCGGTTGTGAAGACATTTTTCCGGCTCGTGCATTTATGGCTTTGGCTTCGGCGAGCAAATCTTGCGGTATGGACGTCGGTTTTCCGCCTTTGCCCCTTGTTGCAAATAAAATCACATAAGGCACAGCCGATACCCCCTCAGTGGTCTGGAAATTCTTATACCTGGCACTGTTGATACCGACCCAATAGACTTTGCCCGGCTGTAAGTTCACCGGCAGCGAACATGTCGTTCCTCTGCGGTCATACCGAGGTTGGCCGGTTGTTTTGGGATAGGTATCATCGCCGCCGACCCACGACCAGGATTCATCCATCATCGGCTGGTCAAACGTCACCTTGATTCTTTTCAGCGAAGCCGATACATTATTGGCAAATGCAGCCGGCTTGGTACTGACCACTTGCGGATTCTTAAATTTGACTGCCCGGGAACTCTCCGTCGTTTTTAAGCCGGGCGAACCTTTTGCGTAATGCTCTGCAAGTTCCTGTTCATCTGCCGCTTTACTGTTGACAAACTCGAGTTCATTGCATTGGTTAAGCATCAACTCCAAAGCTTTCCCTTCAGCACTGCTGTCGGTAAGAATCGAGCCGTAAAGTTTGCCTTCCCGAATCTCTGTTCTGAAATGATGTGTATTTACTCTGAATTTGACGCACTTATTGAACCTGTCAAGAATATCTTTTGCTGTCTTGGGGGAAAACCCGTCTTTGGGTCTAAAGGTGACAATCTGTACCATTGATTTTGAATTCTGGTATCCTTTCAAGACCTTCTGAGAAACAGGCACAAACCACAGGCCGCTAATCTGCCTTTTATTGTTATAGACCACTTTTACATCAAGCGGGCCGTTTTTAAATTCACAGGTAACAAACACAATGTCAGAACCCAGAAATTTTTCCGTTCGGATACCAATTTGTCGTTTGAAAGCCCCCGCCTGGCCGGTAATGGAGCTCCACACCTCTTTAAGTTTTTCAGGGGACATTTCGTTTTTCACCGTTGAGTCAAAGTTCCTGGCTGCTGTTGAAAACCGCCCCTTGACCAGCAATTCGACGAATTCTTTGGCCATAGCTTTCGGCTCCCGGCTCTTTGTCTGCGATGTCCCCTGTGCATTGGTTAAAACCACACAGCCCAATACCGCCAAAAGAATAACAGCCGGCACCGACCACCGGTATGAGCTTTTTTTGAATCGTGCAATCATCGTGATTCTCCTTTTCAATTGTGATTTACTTTCCAGTATTCCCGCCATTGCCGGCAGATATCTTGGCCGGGAAAATCGCTCCAGAAGATTAACAATAGTTCGCCCGTATTCGGCTGATTGACTCGGCTGTGTGCGCGACAGTGCCAGGGCATCGCAGGCCAGTTCGCGGTCGGCCCGCATCCGGTAAAAAGCATACCATACCAACGGGTTGAACCAGTGCAGAACCTGTAAGCAGCTCATCAGCCAGTTGACAACAATGTCGTATCGCTTCACGTGTGCCAGTTCGTGAAGGAACACATAGCGCAGCTCACCGGGGCCGAATGCAGCGAGCATTCCTTTAGGCAGCAGCAGTCTCGGCCGGATAAAACCGAAAAGCGCCGGGCTGCCGACCCTGCTGTTTTCAACAACCGTTACAGGTGTGTGGATACCCATCTGCCTTTTGCAGTCCTCAAGTAAATCAAGCACTTTCTGGTTGGTCAGTGGCCGCCGACACCTGATTTCTATCCAGACACACAAGCTCGTAGCGAACACATAAACCAGAAAAATCAGAGCGCCCCCCAGCCATATTAACGCCAATATGTCACCAGCTCCAAAAGACAGTCCAGCCGGCAACCGCCAGGTGGAGGTGGGCCGGCTCAAAGTCTCTGTCCGTATCTGCGGCGCAGTGTCTATCGTTTCCGGCTTTGCCTGCCCTATATCACTCACTACTCGTTTAGCCGTGCCGCCTGCGGCGACACTGCCTTTGTCCCTAAAATCAGGTACTATGTTAAATACGCTTACACTGCTTTCCGGAGCCCACGGCATGACCATACGAATCAATAAAAGCAGCCACAGACAATAATGCCACCTGGCCGACAATCTGCCGCGCACAGCAGCTTTTACTGCAAGAATAAGGCAAACCAATATACTCACCTGCATCGTAGAGCGAGCCAGCCAGCCCAAAACGGTAGATAATTGTTCAAGAAACGGTCCCATTTTTATCCCCTGCCTTTCTTATTCAAAATCCGCTTAAGCTCTTTTATATCTTCCGGCGATAAATCTTCATTCTCTAAGAACGCTGCGAGCATTGGCTTTGTCGCTCCGTTATAGACGCGTCTCAGGAAGGAATGGCTTTCAGCTTTGACGCACTCGCTCTTCTCTGCCAGCGGATAGTAGTGATATTCTCTGCCCTTTTTCTCATAGCCGACAGCTTTCTTTTTGACCAGCCGGTTTAGGAGTGTCTTTATGGTTTTCGGTTTCCAGGCGGTTGTTGGCGACAATTTCTCGACCATCTCGTTTGCCGTTGATGGATTTTTGGCCCACAGCAGTTTCATAATCTGCCATTCTGATTCGGAGATTTTGGGTATCTTTTTCATATCGCCCCTTTCAAGATTACATTTGTAATCCATACAGTATTACATTTGTAATCGTAAAGTCAAGAAAAAAATGAAAAATTTTTCACTTTCCCCGCTGTTCAACCCCAAATCCCCTCATTGCACAGCATAATATACGCACGACGCGAATGTGTTTAGCCTCGGCCTCTGGCCGAGGTTTCCTTTTCATTTAGCCCCGTCATCACTATGACGGGGTCATCCTGTATATATATTTCGCCCCGCGTTTTACCGCACGTTTTTAATGTTTAGCCCCCAGGCCTGCCTGGGGGTTTTGATTTTAATTTTCTTTCCCTCCCCGACATCGTATAATTCTAAGAAGAAGATACGAAAGGATATCAGCAATGAAGATAAATAGGTATGGTGTCCCCAGATTACAAATACTCTTAATTGCCGTCTTGTTATTGGGACAATGCGTCCTTTCAGGGTGCAATGATAGTAAGCCCAGTTCGGGCGATGCTGTTGCAGGATTGTATTTGCGGCTGGAGACAGATTTTTCAAAATCAGAATTTTCGCTGGGAGAGCCGGTTATTATCCACATGTATCTTAGAAATAACACTGACAAAGATATAGTTATTTGTGCGTGGCCATCCAGAGAAGAGAACCTCTTTATTTTTTACGAAAATGATAAGAGAATTCCCTACAAAGATATTGTAACCTTTGATAGACCTGTTTCCAAGGATAAATCATTTGTTACTATAAAATCTGGAGCGGAAATACATTATTCAAGCCCGGGATTCGCAGAAGATTTCGGAGGTAAGTATCTCAAACTGACCGATTTACGGCCCGAAATTGATATAACTCATTGTTTAATAAAATATGTTCCGTAAAAGTTAACTTTCGCACTTTTTAGGTGATTAATTTCAATGGTTTATAAACAAAAACATATCGACCCGCCGATGTCTTTATTGGACAAACAATTAAGACAGGGAGGTCGATATGCATACAAATATTTCGACATGGACGGATATAATTCAACAGTTTTTTCCAATTTTCACAACTCCCGGAGCAGAGATTTTCTCCAGACTTGTAAGTGGCTGGGTATTGTGTACGGCTCGGAGAACAATAACGGGCATCCTGCCATTTGCCGACCCATGTTTTCAGCGTGCTCACGATGCCTACCATCGTTTTTTCCCGAATTCCCATTGGGATATCAACAAGTTCTGGCAGATTCTGACACTGATACTGGTCAAACTCTTCTGTCCGACAGGCATCATTACCCTTGCCCTGGACGATACTATGTTCCACCACAGCGGAAGAAAAATCAACGGTGCCGGTTATTGGCGGGATGCTGTCCGCTCGACAAAGAAGAGCATTGTTTATGCATGGGGACTGAATCTGGTGGTTCTGACGTTGCAGATACAACCGCCCTGGGGCGGCGAACCGTTGGGCTTGCCTATCAATATGAGATTGCACCGAAAGAACGGCGATACTCTGATAAAATTGGCGATGCAGATGATAAATCAAATCCATCAATGGCTGCCGGAAAGACGGTTTCTGCTGGTTGCAGACGGCTTTTACGCAACGCTGGCTGGAAAAAAGATGCCCCAAACAAATCTTGTTTCGCGCATACAACGCAACGCAAAGATTTTCGATTTGCCGCCCAAAAGAAGAAAGAAAATCAGAGGCAGGCCTCGCAAGAAAGGCAAACGCCTTGCCAACCCACAAAAGATGACTTCGTATATTCACCACTGGCATCAGATAGAGTTTTCTCAGCGAGGCAAAACGGTAAAGCGATTGGTTTATACCTGTCCGGTCATCTGGTATTGGGTTTCGCATCAGCCGGTACTTCTTGTGATAAGCCGAGACCCTCTTGGCAAAGAACGAGACGATTTTCTTTTTACGACCGATTTGACAATGACCGCCGCCGAGGTTTTGGAATGCTACAACGACCGATGGGCCATCGAGGACACGTTCAAAAATACGAAACAGTTTCTGGGCGGCCAGCAGCCTCAGACGTACAAAGGCCAAGGCCCAGAACGAGCGGCAGCATTGAGTCTGTGTTTGTATTCGATGGTGTGGCTGTGGTATCTCAGACAAAAATCCAGAGCAAGAACCTTCTGGGTTCAACCGTGGTACAGACACAAAACGACTCCGAGCTTTGCGGACGCTTTGTGTTGCCTTCGCCGAGAGCTTTGGACTGAAAGAATAAAATATATGTTCGGTGATTCTGCCGTTCATGATAAAAAATTCGAGTTTTTAATGGAAGCCTTAGCTTCCGCTGCTTAAAAGGTTTATAAAAATGCGAAAGTTAACTTTAATTAAGAAGAATAAAAGGCTTAGCGATTAAAGTTTTCAATCGCTGTGGAATCGTACCGCTGTCCGGGTTAAACCGTAAAGGCCCTGTCAGACCCGAATAGTGGAAGTTAGGCGATGCTTTCGGTAGATGTTAATTGGGTTGTTTGTAATTAACTATGTTAATGTGAGAAAACCAAGGAGATTTTATTATGGCTAAATTAACAGCTCAAACAGAGCCGTTAAACAAAGCAATTATGGAAAAGGAAGGTAAGTATCTCACCTTCGCGCTGGCCAGGGAAGAGTACGGCCTGGAAATTCTAAAGGTCCGTGAGATTATAGGCTATATGGATATAACTGCTGTTCCGCAGACGCCGGATTATGTAAAAGGCGTAATCAATCTGCGAGGCCAGGTTATTCCGGTAATCGACCTTCGGGCCAAGTTCGGTATGGAAACCACAGAAACAACCGAAGAGACCTGCATCATTGTTGTGGAAATCAATCAGAGCGGCCGCAAGTTCAGCACCGGCATTGTGGTCGACCATGTGCAGGAGGTGTTGGACATAGCCGGTGAAGATATAGAAGATGCTCCGAAATTTGATTCAAGCGTTAATACCGATTTTATCCTCGGAATGGGCAAAATCGGAGATTCGGTCAAGATATTGCTGGATATTGACAAGGTTCTAAGCAGTACAGATTTTGACAGTTTGGCCGGCTCTGATGATAACCCAGACAACGAGGATTGAGTTTCTGAAAAGAACTGAAAAGTGAACAGAAGAATAAGTATTTTTAAGGGATTTTTGAAAGGTAATAACAATGAATAAGATGAAATTATCAACAAAGTTGCTGATGGCGGTGGTGGTGGTTGGCTGCTTACTGACACAGGTTTGCTTGGCAGCGGCTACCAAGCCCAACCCTGATGCAGCCATTGCTATGCTCAAAGATGGAAACGTACGTTTTGTGGCAGGTCAATCAGAACATCCGCACAGCAATGCTGTACGTTTAGGACAGGCTGGCACAGAAAACCAGGGCGATTACGCCTATGCCACGGTCATTACGTGCTCGGATTCGCGAGTTCCGGTTGAGCGTGTATTTGACGCCGGTGTGATGGATATCTTTGTCATCCGTGTAGCGGGCAATGTCTGCGACACAGATGAGGTCGGGTCCATCGAGTATGGTCTGGCACATGTAAAAACCCCTGTGCTGGTGGTTCTGGGCCATACCCAATGCGGAGCGGTAACTGCTGTAACTCGCGCTGTCAATGGCACAGGTCACGCACTGGAACGTAATATTCCCCCGCTTGTAGACAACATTGAGCCAGCAGTACGTCGAGCGATGCGAAAACATTCCAGTATTCAGGGTGATAACATTATCCCTTACGGAATTGAAGAAAACGTCTGGCAGGGAGTCGAAGATTTGTTTATGGCAAGCCCATCGACAAGAAATCTCGTCACCAGCGGCAAGGTCAAGGTTGTCGGTGCCATATATGATGTAGGTACTGGTGTTGTCAACTGGCTGCCTGAGCAGAAAATATTGGCAATACTCAGCAAGGTTGAATCCAATCCGACCAGAGCTTTGAATGCTATGGCTACAGGTGGAGACACAAGCAGCGGTTTTTCAGATAGTAGTCCGTCACATAGTGTCACACCTGCCGCCTCACACGATGCCGGCCCCAGCGAGTCTTTCGCTTCCGCCGGACATGGTGAAACTTCTACCGCTGACCAGGCTGCTGTAGCTTCGATATTGAACAGTCTCAAAAGCCGTAAAAATATACCCAAATATCACAAGGAGGTTGCACTTGCCGGGTGGGGTAACAAACTGCTCTATGTTTTTGCTA
>CAJVYN010000087.1 GCA_913009355.1 uncultured bacterium
GACCACGGACTGTGGCTCGTGCTCATCTCTGCTGGAGTGTGATCTTGGTGTATTTGTTTTTTTTTTTTTCTGTTTTTTTTTTTTTTGTTTTTGTTTATTTTTTTTTTTAATGATACGGCGACCACCGAGATCTACACTCTTTCCCTACACGACGCTCTTCCGATCTATGAACATCATTTTCGCAACCATTGCTCTATTGGTAATTGATTCACGGATTGACGGAGCATAGGATCAACATTTGTGTAAATTGGGGCATTATAACCTCTGATCAAGTGTCCGTCATCTGTTCAGCACCTCACTTTGGCACTTTGGTTTGTTTTTTTTCTTTTTCGAACTGCGCAAGTGGTCCCGGTTCAGCCACTTTGCGATAACCTAAAGCCTTTATCACCTCAAGAACCTCTGTCCAGGTTGGAAACGGTCTTACATTTTTTTGTTTATATTCATCAATAGCCATAAGGAACTCAAATTGCTCGTTAGACATCTCGCCTTCTTCTGCTGATTTTCGTTCATCGCTTCTGCGTCTGCCGGGACCTCGCCGGCGGTCCAGTCCCAAACGCCTGTCAACAACGCCACCCCTGCGCTCTTTACAGTCCCGACACTCTATGAAAGGTTGTTCATCCATTCGTTCTTTTACCCTCCTTTTTACGTTGCTGGCTTCCGGACACTTAGAGCCTATAAACAAAATTACCGGAATTACGCCAAGTTGTTCAGCTGCTGAGCGTTCGCCAAAGTTTAAAAGTCATCATCGAAAAAGTCGCTGTCTAAATCGCTGTTGTCTTCATCATCCAATGTAAGATCATAAAAATCGTCGTAGGCATCCTGTGACTCAATTACTACATGCGCTTCATCAAGAAGGTCCTCAGTAACCATTACGGCAATGCCCTTAGCGTTTGCCAACTCTTCATCGTGCTCTTTGATGACAGCGGGAATGTCATTGCTTTTCAGCAGAGTTTCATAGTCTCTGGCCTGTTCCAGGTCTTCGGCAAAAGCAACGACAACAAACTCTTGCAGTTTAGTCTGCAATTTTTGGGTTTTTTTCGAACGCTTTGTCATTTTATTTCTCCACAACAAACCAGGTTCCCAAATGCACTCTATTGCGTTTGGGGTCCCACTCAATCTATTTGCTATCTGCTCTGAGAAGTCGTTCGTCCAGGTATTTTCGTCAAAATAAGCCGCCTAAATTATTTTAAATTATTAAAAATCACATGCCTACAAGGAAAAACGTGATTTACCGGTTATATTTTCATAAACACTTTTTCGCTTATCGGCTCTATGATGGCAAAAATTTAACATTCGAGCGTATTTTTTTGTTGCAAATCCAGGCCGGTTTCTGTAATAAGGATGCTTAATAATGTGCCGGCCCCAAGGATTTGGTGCCGGACTATTGAATTTTAACTTTTTAACATGGAGGATTTTTACCAATGGCAAAGAAAAAAGAGTCTTTGATTGTAGCCAGCAAGGTTAAGGCCTATATCAAGAGCAAAAAGATGATGACCTCATCCGAAGCGCTCGGAGCAATCAGCGATGCTGTCTATCGCATGCTCGATGATGCCATTAAGCGAACCAAGGCCAATCGTCGCAGTACAGTCAAGGCACAGGATTTGTAGGCAACTTATGTGATAACCCTGTTAGAAACATTCCCTCTTTGTATCATATTGCCCATTGCAGGGTTTCTAACGGGGCTAACATCTTTTGGTCGCAGATCTTAGGTTTGCAGCAGCGAAGCAAGCCGTTCCGTTTTTTCACCGCGGAACGGCTTTTCTCAATTGAGTATCTGAAAGCTTTTTAATCACTGCGTGTTTCAATTATCACTTGAGATTTGAGATTATTACTTATGATTAGTTATCAATCCCCATCAAATACACAGTTTATGATACTTTTAATCCGGGCCTCAGCCGGTAAAATCAGTATTATCAGTGCCTAAATTCACATTTTTTAGAAAATTTATTGAACTTACTTCAGCAAAAACCCCGATTTATATAACAGAAACGAGTGTAAATACGGTATTTTTGCCAGCTCGTAGTTAAGATTGTGTAATTTCTTGCCGATAGAATGCCTGCCGGCGAACTACAATCGCAGAACTATTCGCTTGTAACGTTGGATTTCAGAAGAAATTGATTGTAAGTTCTTAATTAAGGGATGGTTATGCCGATGGAACAATGGGGTACAATATGAAAGTTTTCATGTTAGGCTGGGAGTTTCCACCGTTTATCAGTGGCGGGCTGGGTACGGCTTGTTATGGACTTACCAAAGCGATGGACCAGCTTGATATAAAAGTAACCTTCTGTCTGCCGCGAATGGTCAGCAGCAAATATGTTACTCACGTAAAGCTACTCAGCCCCAACTCCCAGAGGTCCGCAGCATCCTTTAAAATCGATAAGCTGAAAAATGTAACATTTCGCACAATCAACTCCCCGTTACAGCCATATTCAACCCCCGATACTTATCAGCAGCGAATCGAAGAAGTTTTGAGGCAAAAACAAAAAACGCACGGCGGCAGCGTCAGTTTGACCGACACTGCTCTCAGCGGAGCAGACTACAGTGGCGATATGTACGCTGAGGTCCATCGTTACGCTGCACTTGCCGCTGAATTAGCTGCAAACGAACAGTTTGACATCGTTCACGCCCACGACTGGATGACTTACCCTGCGGGAATTGTGGCAGCGGCAACGAGCGGAAAACCACTGATTGTGCATGTTCATTCGACCGAATTCGACCGCAGTGGTGAGAACGTCAACCAGATGATTTACGATATCGAACGGCAAGGTATGGAGCAGGCGGATAAAGTAATAACCGTCAGCTACTTCGCCCGCAATATTATAATCAGCCGATACGGCATTAGCGGTGAAAAAATTGAAGTGGTGCATAACAGCGTAGAACGCAACGGCAATTGGGCTTTGGCCGAAAGCGGTATCGAAAAAGACGAGAAAATCGTTCTGTTTTTGGGCCGAATTACAATGCAAAAAGGGCCGGAGTATTTCCTCGGGGCAGCCAAAAAAGTGCTTGAGGTGATGGATAATGTTAAATTTGTTATGGCCGGCTCCGGCGATATGATGCACCGGACGATTGAGATGGCTGCAGAACTCGGCATCGGAAGCAAGGTGCTGTTCACGGGCTTTTTACGCGGTGAAGATGTACAAAGAATATATAAAATGGCCGACTTGTATGTAATGCCTTCGGTATCAGAGCCGTTTGGGATTGCACCCCTGGAGGCGATGGACAACGATGTGCCTGTCATAATAAGCAAGCAAAGCGGCGTATCAGAAGTTTTGACACATGCTCTGAAAGTTGACTTCTGGGATGTCAACGAGATTGCTAATAAGATTACAGCTGTACTGAAATATCCGCCGTTGCAGGAGACGTTAGCAAATTACGGCAATTTCGAGGTAAGAAAACTACGATGGAAAGACAGCGCACTGAAGTGTGCAAAAATTTATGAAGAAGCATTGGTTGCGATTTGAAAATCGTGGATGAGTAAATGAGTGGATGAGTGGATGAGTAAGATATAAACACATCCATGTAATACGAGATACGAAATATGGCTTCGATATGTTTCTATTTTCAAGTGCATCAACCTTTGCGATTGAGGCACTATACGGTATTTGACAAAAACGACCAGTATTTTGACGATTATAAAAACGGCTCCATTTGCAGGAAGGTGGCAAATAAATGTTATCTTCCCGCCAATCGACTGCTTCTGGATACAATACGGCAATTTGAGGGTAGATTTAAGATAGCATACAGCATAACCGGTGTATTACTGGAGCAACTCCAGCGCTACTCGCCGGAAGTTATAAGCACTTTTGATGCTCTGGCGGAAACCGGCTGCGTGGAATTCCTGGCTGAGACGTATTACCACAGTTTAAGTTTTTTGTATTCGCGCGATGAATTTGTAGAGCAGGTAAACAAACACGCCAAAACTATAGAATCTCTTTTTGGTCAAAAACCGAAAGTTTTTAGAAATACAGCACTGATATACAATAATGACTTGGCCGGCCTTATCGAATCAATGGGCCGTTTCGAGGCGATAATAACCGAAGGTGCAGACCACATTTTAGGTTACCGAAGCCCCAATTTTGTTTACAGCCCCAAAGGCTGCAGCAAGTTAAAGCTGCTGCTGAAAAACTATTCCCTCAGCGATGATATTGCCTTTAGGTTTTCCAACCGTGACTGGTCACAGTGGCCCCTGACAGCAGATAAATTCGCCCAGTGGGTAAACAGCGTTAACGGCAACGGTAACGTGGTCAACCTGTTTATGGATTACGAGACATTCGGCGAACACCAATGGAAGGATACTGGTATATTCGATTTTATGCGCCACCTGCCGGAACAGATTCTAAAGCATCCGGACAACGATTTCAAAACCCCCAGCGAAATAGCCCAATCGTTTCAGCCGGTCGGCACAGTTGATGTGCCACACCTGATAAGTTGGGCCGATACCGAAAGAGACCTCTCGGCCTGGCTTGGAAACGCGATGCAATCCAACGCTATTCACGAACTTTATCGGCTTGAAAATAAAATCAAAAAAATCAACGATGAAAAAATCACTGCAGACTGGCGAAAGTTGCAGACATCCGACCATTTTTATTATATGTGCACAAAATACTTCGCCGACGGCGATGTGCATAAATACTTTAATCCGTATGATTCACCTTATGATTCTTATATAAACTTTATGAATGTATTGGGCAATCTTCAGAGCCGCTGTTCCAGACAGACAATTGCAAGCGCATAGCGTTTAGTCTTGTCATTCCTGCGAAAGCAGGAATCTATACCCTATCCACTAAACGCTCTACGCTGTTTTTCTTTGGGAGTAAAGCTGTGTTAACAACATTGCAAAAAACTGACGATACCGCAATTGTCTCTGTGCCGACGGCTAATAAACCTATCGATGATTTATTAAGCAAAGAGTGGCTATTGACCAATAATCGCGGCGGCTACGCATCATCAACGATTATCGGCTGCAACACCAGAAGGTATCACGGCCTGCTCATCGGCTCGCTTACCCCCCCTGCCAATAGGATAATGGCACTGGCCGAGTGCCTGGAGATGATGATATTCAACGGAAAGGTATTTAATCTTTCAACTTTTGAGTTCAATGATAAATTTGCACCGGAAGGTTTCGGCTACATAAAACGATTTCGTCGAGATACCGGGGTGCATTTTGATTACCAACTGGACAGGCTCGAGCTGACCAAATCAGTATATCTACTTCGTGATACGGATACGGTTGTGCTGGTGTACGATTTTACAAGTGTTAAAGAGCCGGCCGAATTTGTTTTGCGTCCATTTGTCGGCCTCAGAGATTTCCACGCACTGCAAAAATCTTACGCTCCACTAAAAGCGTATCTTGCGCAAAACACGAGAAGCGAGATACAGGATACGGCGTATAAGATACGAATTCGCCATGACACTCCGGAAAGTTGTGAATTGCTTTTGGGCTGTTCCTCTACGGACTTCGAGAAAGATGAGCAGTGGTGGTTTAATTTCACATATCGTAATGATAAACAAAGAGGCCAGGATTTTACCGAAGATTTGTGGACGCCTGGCTTTTTCAGATGTCACATAAATTCGCCGACCAAAGTTGTTTTTTGGGCAAACCTTAGAAGCAATGATTGCCAATTGAAAGCCGGCAATTGGCAATCGGAAATTAAAGATTGGAAGTTTTTGGAAGATTTGCGCAGACACCGAAATATTGTAATCACCGCTGCAAAAACCAGAGACAAAAAACTCGGTGCACTTTGTTTAGCTGCCGACCAGTTTATTACAAAACGTGACCGGGGCCATGTGGTTCACGACCCGGAACACGAGCCACTGTGTAACACAGCTCTCGACAGAGACACCAAATACGAACCACGAACTACCATTTTAGCCGGCTTTCCGTGGTTCGCAGACTGGGGTAGAGACGCCTTTATATCCTTGCCGGGCCTGTTGCTCTCGACCGGCAGGTTCAACGAGGCAAAATCGGTACTGACCACCTTCTCCCTGGCCGCTGACGATGGCTTAATTCCGAACCGCTTCGATGACAACAGCGGTACCGCCTACTTTAACAGTATCGACTCTTCTCTCTGGTTTATCAACGCAGCTTTTCAATACTTAAACGCCACCAGCGATTCGACAACCTTCACGCAACAGCTTCTGCCCACAATCCGCTGGATTATACACTCCTACCACAATGGCACGCGATTCGGCATCTGTGCTGATACCGATGGTCTTATAGCAGCAGGTAATGACGAAACGCAACTAACCTGGATGGATGCCAAATATGACGGCGTTGCCTTTACACCCCGCTGTGGGAAAGCAGTGGAGATTAATGCCCTGTGGTATAATGCCCTTTGCCTTACCGCTCAATTTTATCTCGACCGGGATATAGAGATAGCGAAACATTACGAATCTATGGCAAAAAAGATAGCCGTCAGTTTCTGCGAATTATTCTGGAACGAAAAGTACAGTTACTTAAACGACTGTATCCTGCCCAACGGTTCAGTTGATACGAGTCTTCGTCCGAATCAGATATTCGCTGTTTCATTGCCGTTTTCACCATTGCCACCTCAGCAGGCAAAGTGCGTAGTAGATGCGGTGCAAAAAAATCTGCTCACGCCCTACGGCCTGCGAACACTTTCAAAAATGGTACCAATTGACTCCGAGGGAACCTCGAATAAAAAAACAGCGGGCGTTCAGGACAGTCGCTATAAAGGCACATATACAGGGCCGCGGCAGCAGCGAGACGAGGCTTACCACAACGGCACAGTTTGGCCATATCTAATCGGACCATTTGTAGAAGCATATCTCAAAGTGAACGATTTCAGCCGAAAAAGTAAAGAAGAAGCGGCTGAATTTATCGAGCCGTTGATGCAGCATTTAACCGAAGATGGCTGCCTCGGACAACTCTGCGAGATATTCGATGGAGATGCCCCTCATAAGCCGAGAGGCTGCGTCGCTCAGTCCTGGAGCATAGCCGAACTCATCAGAGCCTATCATTTGATAAACGATTGACGATTAACAATCGCCAAATTTCAATGCGCAGCACTGCTTTGTGGTAATTGTTCCCAATCCTAAAAGAAATGGGGGGTATGTTTTCTGTTTTTCCTGTAGTTCGGTAAAAATATGGTATAATTTGCGCAGTGGCTGCAAAGGAACCGGTTAGTTTGGGAGGACAGAATAATGAAAACTACGGGCGTCATAAGCACAGTTGCATTCATATTAGTTACTGTCTTTAGCTGCTACTTTTCAGGTCTGTACGCACAAACAAGCCAAAACGAGAGAACCGCTGAAACAGAACAAAGAACTGCCAAAACTTCTCAGAAAACTAAAAAGTCAAGACCAAGGACAAGTTTTGTCAAAACGGCGGGCTTCTATCTAAGGAACGGAAAGCTCATATTCGGAAAGCTGGTCTCGGAAGATAAAAATAAAATCACTGTCGAACAACTGGACGAGGACAGAATTGTCGTATCTACTTACAGCAAAAGAGAGGTTGATACCAGAACAATGCACATCAGAAAAGTACTTGAGTACAAATACTACATAGAGCTTGCTGAATATTTTTCCAGCAGAACCTGGGACTTCAAGAACGACGCCGACGATTTCATACAGGCAATCCGTTGGTATGAAAAAGCCAGGCAGTCAGTCGGAGAAAATCAAACCCGAGGCAGTCTAAAAATCGAGCAAATAAACATAAGTTTAAAGCAACTGCAGGCAGACAGGCAGGTCTGGATAAGAGAGACAGCATCCCGAGCTGAGCTAAAGAAACTGGAGTTCGAAGCTGAGATTGAAACAAGGTTCAAGGAGCTTGAGGATAAGATTAATGCAAATAGTCAGCAGGTTAATAAGAGTATGGAACAACTCGATAAGATTATAGCGGATATGAAAGATAATCGCCAAAAGCTCGAAAAAAGTATTTCTGAAATAAATAAAAATATGTCCCGACAATTAGGTATACTAAGGGACAGGATTGAATCCAATAGAGAGCTAATTGCTTATACCTGGCGCTGGTACCCACGCCGCTATTATCCATATAACAAACCTGGGAATAACCAGTAGCTTTTAATACACCTGCCGCGGCTGTCATTGCGAGGGCGATACATGCTCGATCGCACTTTTAACTTCACTTAAAAACGTTGAAATTTCAGCTAAGATTTTTTCTCTGCTGCCTAAATTATCTTCAATCAATCCCACTATTTTTGAGCCGATTATCACACCGTCAGCACCTGCTGATGCAACTTCCGCTGCATGTTCGGGTTTGCTGATACCAAAACCTACGCAAATGGGGACGTTGCATAGTTTCTTCAATTTGCCGAGGAGTCCTTCTATCTTCCCGGACAGCTTTTCTCTGCTGCCGGTAACACCTAACAGCGAGACGGTATAAATAAAGCCGGTGGTTTTGGACGCAATCAGTTTTATTCTCTCCGGGTTGGTATTTGGCGTAACCATAAAAACGGTATCAAGGCCCGCTGACCGGGCAGGGCTGATGATTTCGTCCGCATCATCAATGCTCAAATCGGCAACTAAAACGCTGTTAACGCCGGCTTGATGGAAATCAGTGAAAAATTTTTCCGTCCCGTACTGGTAAATCAGGTTGTAATACATCAACAGCCCAATGGGGATATCCCTGTACTCCTTGACCTTCCGAATAAATTCCAACGCCTTTGCCATATTCATCCCGCTGTTTACAGCTCGAATATCAGCTTTCTGAATTGTCGGCCCATCTGCTATCGGGTCGGAGAACGGTATGCCTAATTCCAGGATATCAGCCCCTGCGTCGATAGCTGTTTTTACGATTTCCAGACTCGTATCAAAATCGGGGTCGCCGATTACAAAAAACGGTATCAATGCCGCTCGGTTTAGTTCCGAAAAAACCTGTTTGTATGTTTTCATCGGTTGCACGCCTTAATCAATTATCAATCTGACATTTCGCATTTCACCCCGTTAGAGGCTTACAACAAAACATTTTCTGTTTCCTCAAATCTCCAGCAAAAAGTTTGAAATTGGGTTTGATTGGGTTTGTTTTTTTCGCGTCTGTAAAGACGTTTATTTTCATAATACTTTGTTAAAACAGAGCTTACGTTTATTCGAGCGTTCAGTAAATTGGGTTTGTTTTGCATATTAATCGCCGCTCGTCTCTCGTCGCTCGTATTTGGTGTTCATTTCATCCGCTTTTTCCCGCCTTTTTGTGTATGAATCTTACTATATTCAATTCAAGAGGTATTATACCATATTTTTGAACAAAAGTAAAGACATAAGACGCAAGACTGAAGACGAAAGACAAAAGACGGAGACAGAAGTCAGAAGTAAATCTAAAATCTCTCTTGTTATCTGTGAAGATATGAAGAGAGGGCATCCTCAAGTATAATTTGGTAGATTATTAACCCTTATACGAAAGGAGCCCTCATGAGTACTACATATTATATCGGAGCAGACGTGCATAGCAATAGTATAGA